>CALENB010000525.1 GCA_937910235.1 uncultured Myxococcales bacterium
CATCCCGACCGCGTCACAGGC
The DNA here is from genome assembly GCA_937910235.1 of uncultured Myxococcales bacterium. GTDB lineage: Bacteria > Myxococcota_A > UBA9042 > UBA9042 > UBA9042 > UBA9042. The sequence goes on from CALENB010000525.1 coordinate 22, forward strand.
CTGATTCTGCGCGGTGTCTTTCTCACCTCTCGCGCTGAGATCGCCTGGTTTTACGGCGGTGGAGCAGCGCGCATCTTCCCCGAGGCGTGGCAGGCCTTCGCGGCCCATATCCCGGTCGATGAGCGCGACGACATGGTCGGCGCCTACTACAAGCGCCTGCGCTCGAGCGACGAGGAGATCGTCGAAGAGGCCGCCCTCGCCTGGACACGGTGGGAGATGGCCTGCAGCCGGTTGGTGCCCGAGCCCGACGGCCGCGGCGCCGACAGTCGCTTCGCCCTCGCGCTCGCCCGGGTGGAGACACACTTCTTCGTCCACGACGCTTGGCTGACGCCAGATCAGCTGCTCGATGGCGTGCCGCTGATCGCCCATCTGCCGTGCCGGATCGTGCAGGGTCGGTACGACATGGTCTGCCCGCCCATCAACGCTTGGCAGCTGGCGCAGCGCTGGCCGCGGGCCCGGCTCGAGATCGAGACCCACGCCGGCCACTCGGCGCTGGAGCCGCCGATTCTCGCTGGTCTCGTCGCGGCCACCGAAGCGATGCGCAGCGAGGTGGTGTGATGCCGCGGTCCCTATTTTGTCGGCGTGCAGCGCCAGCGGTCGTCGCGCGCGGGCTCCTCCTCGCCGCGCTGATGGTGGGGACGGCGGCCTGCGGCTCTGACGACTCGACCCAGGCCTGCCCGACGGCCGTCGCGGACATCGAGGCCGTCGCGGTCGCCAGCGAGGCCGGACACGCGGTCTTCACCGTCACCGTCGCCAGCCCGGACAAGGGCTGCAGCTGCTACGCCGATTGGTGGGAGGTCATCGGCCTCGACGGCACCCTCATTGGCCGTCGCCTGCTCGCGCACGCGCACGACACCGAGCAGCCCTTCACCCGCGCTGGCGAACCCTGGCAGCTGTCGGAAGATCTCTACGTCATCGTGCGCGCCCACATGCACGGCGGCACAGGCTACGGCGGCCGCGTCTTCAAGGGCTCGGTGCGCGACGGGTTTCAAGCCAGCAGCGTCGAGGCCGGCTTCGCCAACGCAGCGGCGAGCGAGCAACCCCAGCCACCTGCTTGCGCCAACTAGCCTAGTAGATCGTGTCGATGAACAGCGGCAGCAGCTCGGGCGATTGGCCCGGCGCGAGCAAGCTGATCTCTCGTCTCAGCGCGCTCAACGCCACCTCGGCGGTCCGCTCATCGGCCGCGTGGACCCAGCACAGGGGCTGGCCCGAGATCACGACGTCGCCCGGTTTGGCCCCAAAAACCAAGCCGACAGCTGGATCGATGTCGTCTTCTTTGCGATTGCGACCCGCGCCGAGCCGCACCGAGATGAGGCCGATCTGCAGCGCGTCCACCGTGCCCACGACGCCGTCGGTCCAGGCCTCGAGCGCCAGCACCACCGGCGCCTTTGGCAAGATCTCCTCCGGCGCGTCGACCACCCGCGGGTCGCCACCGTGGGCCTCGACCAGCGCCCGAAACTTCGCGAGCGCGGTGCCGTCGTCGAGCGCCTGCGCGATACGCGCCTCGCCCTGCGCCAGATCAGGGGCCACACCCGCCAGCCGCAGCATCTCGCCACCCAAGCGACACGTCACCGCGCGGCTATCGGCAGGGCCTTCGCCCCGCAGCAGCTGCACCGACTCAATCACCTCCAACGCGTTGCCGATATGCGTGCCGAGCGGTCGGTCCATCGCCGTCAAGATCGCCGTCACGTTGCGACCGCAGCGCTGCCCAGCGTCGACCATCGCCTGCGCCAACGTCCGCGCCTGCTCAACGGTCCGCATGAAGGCGCCGCTGCCGACCTTGACGTCCAGCACCAGGTTGCCCGCGCCCTCGGCCAGCTTCTTGCTCATGATGGAGGCCACGATCAGCGGGATGGACTCCACCGTCGCCGTCACGTCGCGCAGCGCGTACATCTTGCGATCCGCCGGGCACAGGTTGGGCGTCTGGCCGATCAGGCTGACGCGCAGCTCGCCAACCATCGTCTGGAAGTCGTCGAGGCTCAGCCGCACGTCGAAGCCGCCACCCTTGCCGTCGCGACCAGGACCCGGGATCGACTCCAGCTTGTCGAGCGTACCGCCGGTGTGGCCCAGCCCGCGGCCCGAGATCATGGGCACGCCGACACCGCACGCCGCGACGGCCGCAGCCAGCGGCAGGCTGATCTTGTCGCCGACGCCGCCGGTCGAGTGCTTGTCTGCCGTCGGGAAATCGAGGTGGTCCCAGTTCAACACGTCGCCCGAGCGCTGCATCGCGTCGAGCAACCACGCGGTCTCATCGGCCGTCATGCCCTGGAAGAAGGTGGCCATGGCAAACGCCGCCATCTGGTAGTCCGGCACGGAGCCGTCGCAGTAGCCGCGGATCAGAAAATCGATCGCCGCTTGGTCGAGCGCGTGCCCGTCTCGTTTGGCTGCGATGAGTTCAACGGCCCGGTGCTGCATGGCGACTCCCGGCTCTGCCAGCCGACTCTCAGCGGGGTGCATGGGCGCATCCCGATTGCGAAGTGCCCCAGTGTAGGGCGGTCGCGCCGATCGGCAAGTTGTCGACGTTCTCAGGGTTCTTGCCCCTCGACCCCTTGCGCCCAAGGCCTCCGTGACCTTGCCTGTGCCCCACGTGCACCCGTGTGTCCCATCGTCACACCCTCGTCCCCGCGCACCTGGAGACTCCATGGCCTGGAATCCTTACGAAGACAATCAGTCGAACGGCAGCGGGGGTGGCGGTTTTGGCGGCGGCGGCACCGAGAAGCCCGAGTTTGAGCTGCCCGCTAACCTGATCGGCTGGGTCGCGATCGCGATCGTCGTGCTGGGTGTGCTGCTCGGCGGTCGCTCGGCCTTCTACACGGTCGGTCCCGATGAGCAGGCGGTCGTGCTGCGCCTCGGCAAATTCGCGGAGATCGCGGAGTCCGGCTTCCATATCAAGCTGCCGTTCGGCATCGACACGGTGAAGGTGTTTGCGACCACGCGTGTGCTCAAGGAGGAGTTCGGGTTCCGCACCCTGCGCGCTGATACCCGCACCGAATACAGCAAGCAGCGCTTCGACGAGGAGTCGCTGATGCTGACGGGTGACCTGAACATCGCCGATGTCGAGTGGATCGTGCAGTTTCGGATCACCGACCCGAAGAAGGTCTGGTTCAACATCGCCGAGCCCGAGCAGACGGTGCGCGACGTCGCCGAGAGCGTGACGCGGCGGGTGGTGGGCAACCGCACCGTCGATCTGGCGCTGACGACGGGCCGCGCCGGCATCGAGGTCGAAGCCAAGATGCAGATGCAGGAGGTGCTCGACAGCTACACGTCGGGCATCACGATGGTCGCGCTGCAGCTGCAGAACGTGACGCCGCCGACCGCGGTGCAGGCGAGCTTCAATGACGTCAACCGCGCCGAGCAGGATCGCGAGAAGATGGAGAATGAGGCCCTGGCGCAGCTCAACCGCGAGATCCCGAACGCCAAGGGTGAGGCCAACCGCACGATCGACCAGGCCGAGGGCTACAGCGTCGACCGCGTCAATCGCGCCAAGGGCAACGTGGCGCGCTTTCTGGGCATCCTGAAAGAGTACCGACGCGCCCCCGAGGTGACCCGCACCCGGCTCTACCTGGAGACCTTGGGTCGCGTCTTGCCACACACCACCGAGGTGACGGTGCTCGATGAGAAACTGAAGGGCGTCTTGCCCCTGCTGCCCCTGAAAGACGGCGCTTCAGCCGGACTGGTCGGCAAGGGAGGTGTCCGATGAAGGGGCTCTCAAATCGCGCCGGCATCGTGGTGCTCGCGGTCGTGATCAGCATCGTGTTGCTTTGGAATAACTGCGCGATGATCGTGCACGAATACGAGCAGGTCGTGCTGACCGAGTTCGGCCAGCCAGTCGGAGATGCCCGCGTTGAGCCGGGTCTGTACTTCGTGTTGCCTTGGTACAAACGCCACGTCTTCTCCAAGCGCCTCATGCGCTGGGATGGCGATCGCGCCCAGATCCCGACGCGCGACAAGCGCTTTATCTGGGTCGACTCCACCGCGCGCTGGAGGATCGCCGATCCGCTCAAGTTCTTGCAGGCCGTCGGCTCGGTTCGTGGCGCGCAGACCCGCCTCGACGACGTGATCGACTCGAAGGTGCGGGAGATTTTGTCGAGCAACGATCTCATCGAGGCGGTGCGAAGCTCCGACAAGCTGATCGGCCTCGCCGCTAGCGCGACACGGACGTCAGACAGCCAGGTGCGGACCGGCCGCGTCCAACTGCAAAAGCAGATCGTCGCCAGCGGGCAGGCCATGGTCGCGGAGTACGGCATCGCGTTGGAAGATGTGCGGATCAAGCGCATCAACTACATCGATGTCGTGCAGAAGAACATCTACAACCGCATGATCGCCGAGCGAAAGAAGGTCGCTGAGCAGTACCGCTCAGAGGGCAAGGGTCGCGCGGCGGAGATCCTCGGTCGGATGGAGAAGCAGCTGAAGGTGATCCGCTCAGGGGCCTACCGCAAGGCTCGTGAGGTCGAGGGTGCCGCTGATGCTGAGGCCGCCAAGATCTACGCTGACGCCTACAACCAGGACGCTGAGTTCTATGGCTTCATGCAGTCGCTGGAGACGTGGGAGAAGGCCCTCGGCAGCAAGCGCATGAAGGGCACCAAGACGTCGCTCGTGCTGAGCACCGACGCCGTGTTCTTCCGCTACCTGAAAGACCCGGCCAAAGCGAAGTAGTCGGCCGCCTGACTGGCCGCCTGACTGGGCGCCTTCTGGCCCGAGAATCCGGGCTTGGAGGCCGTTCAGTCCTGGCGGAAGTACTTGCTCAACGCCGGGCCGCGCTGCTGGGCGTAGTGGCTGCCGATGCCGCCGTGATACAGCCGTTCGGGTTTCGCCGCGAGCCGCTCGTAGACCATGCGACAGATGGGCTGACGGTGCCGGATGATGAGGTCGTCCTCGAAACCCCGCACCTCGAGCACAGCCGGCGTGCCTTGCTCGTCGCCCGCCTCGCCGTGGCCAAAGCCAGGGTCGAAGAAGCCGGCGTAGTGGGCGCGGAACTCCCCCATGCTGGTGTCGTAGGGCACCATCTCGACCGCGAACCACGGCGGTACGCGGATGAACTCCCACGTGCTGAAGATGTAGAACCGGCCGTGTTCCAGCCACAGCATCGGCTTGCGCGGCCGCTCGATCGGATCGAAGAACTCGCGCGGTTCCAGCTCGCCGATGCGCGTTAGATCGACGGGTTCGTAGGTCTTCTTGGCCACCCAGCCGATACGGTCTTGATCCAGATTCAGACTCAGGAAGACGCCGGACTCCTGCCACGCCGGATCCTTCACCAGCGGGCCGCCGCCGCGTTCGTACAGCAAGGGTCCGAACGGCGCGAGATCCCTGTCGCTGCACAGCTCGCGGTTGGCATAGAAGATCGCCTGATTGAGCGACACGCCGGCCTGCACGATCACGTCGAACGAGCGCGGGATCACCTCCACCCACAGCTCGCCGCAGTAGCCCGCCGGCATCTTGTCGTACCGCGGGTTGTGATCGCAGAGCGTGCGGGTCGCCAGATCGATGCGCCCGACCGAGGATTTGCTGTTGGTGTAGGCGCCGACGTCCTTGGGCAAGTTGAGCCGCTGTTGCAGGCGGATCAGGTAGACTTTGTCGCGATCAAGCAAGGTCGGCTCGCTCAGATCGAGCTTGCGACGACCGACCTGCTTGAGCAGATCGCGCACGCCTTCGCTGCGCAGCGGCAAAATCGAACCGGGCACCTGCCACGCCTCCGCGCTGAGCGTGAGATCGAGGCTCGCGGGCTGGATCTGGTCGGCGACGATCGGCGGATCACTCACGATGGCGTCGATGCCGATCAGGCCTGCGATGGCTTGGCAAGGGAAGGTGCCGCGCAGGGTAGCGATCTCGGTGACGGACATGGCGGGCATGAGGGGATCCTGGACCGTTGCGGCCGGCGATTGTCGACGATTGGGGGCGAACGAGGCCCAGAGTAGGCGCGCCGATCCCCGGCCGGCAAGGGGCGGACGCCTGACGCCGTGGACCCCATCACATTGACAAGATCACGCGCTTTGCCGAGGGTCCGCCGCCTGCGCCTGTTCGATCGCACCCTTCAAGAGTCCACGATGTACTTTGAGAACGTCTCCATCCTGGGCTTGGCTCACGTTGACGCGCCTGTGCGTATGTCCTCCGCCGCGATCGATGACCAGCTCACCGTCGCGCTGGCCCGCATGAGCTTGCGGCCTGGTTTGCTGCGGGGACTGAGCGGGATCGTCGAGCGGCGCTACTGGCAAGAAGGCGTCAGCCCCTCGGACGCGGCCACCCTCGCCGCCGAGAAGGTCATCACGGACACCGGCCTCGACCGCGGGCGCATCGGCATCTGCGTGAACACGTCGGTCTGCCGCGACTACTTGGAGCCCTCCACCGCCTGCCTCGTACACGGCAAACTCGGCCTGCCAGCGGACTGCCTCAACTTCGACATCGGCAACGCCTGCCTCGCCTTTCTCACCGGCATGGAGACCGTCGCCGCCATGATCGAGCGCGGCGCCATCGACTACGGCCTCGTCGTCGACGGCGAAAACAGCCGCGCGGTGGTGGAGGCGACCATCGCCCGCTTGCTGGCGCCCGACTCGTCGTCGCAAGCCTACCGAGACCAGTTCGCCGCCCTCACCTTGGGCTCCGGCGCCGCCGCCATGATCCTCTGTCGCAGCGATCTAGCCCCCGACGGTCACGCCTTCTTGGGCTGCACCAGCGTCGCCGCGAGCGAGTGGAACCACCTCTGCCGCGGTCGCGAGGACTACATGGCCACCGACACGCGCAACCTCCTCATCGAGGGCGTCGCGCTCGCCAAACGGACGTGGGCCAAAGCGGTCGAACACCGCGGCTGGCAGGTCGATCACTTTGACGAGTTCGTGCTGCACCAGGTCAGCAAAGTGCACACCGAGAACCTGACCCGGGCGCTCAACATCCCGCTTGAGAAGTGCCACCTGGTCTACTCAGAGTTCGGCAACATGGGCCCCGCGGCCGTACCCGTGACGTTGAGCAAAGCCGCCGAGCGCGGACGCCTCAACAAGGGCGATCGCATCGCGCTCATGGGCATCGGCTCGGGTCTCAACTGCGCCATGGCCGAGGTCATCTGGTAGCCCGTGACTTTGGGGTCCCCAGCGCGGGGTTCACAGCGCAGGAGCATTCATGAACGCCCGTGATCTCGGCATCTCCAGCGACCTGTACCCCTTTGAGGGCCGATTCATCGACGTCGGCGGCCACCGCATGCACGTCATCGACGAAGGCCCGCGCGACGCGCCGGTTGTGTTGATGGTGCACGGTAACCCGACGTGGTCATTCTACTATCGCGACCTCGTCAAAGCGCTCTCCCACGATCATCGCTGCATCGTGCCCGACCACATCGGCTGCGGCCTGAGCGACAAACCCGCCGCCGATGCCTACCCCTACACCTTGGCGCGCCGTGTCTCGGACCTTGACGCGATGCTCAAGGAGCTGGTGCCGACCGGCACGATGAGCCTGGTGGTGCACGACTGGGGCGGCGGGATCGGGATGACCTGGGCCGGACAGCATCCTGAGCGAATGGCGCGGTTTGTGATCTTGAACACGGCCGCGTTTCTGCTGCCTGAGAGCAAAGGCTTCCCGTGGCCGCTCGCGCTGACGCGGACCCCGCTCGGCGCGTTTTTGGTGACCCGCTTCAACGCGTTCTCCGGCGTCGCCGCGCGGGTCGCCTTCAAGAAACCCGTCAGCGACGCCGTGCGGCATGGCTACACCGCGCCCTACGACACACCCGCCAATCGTGTGGCGACCCTGCGTTTTGTGCAGGATATCCCGCTCAGCGAGGACGACGACGGCTACGCGCTCATGGCCCAAACCAGCGACGACCTCGCGCAGTTCGTCGATCATCCGGCGCTCGTCTGCTGGGGATTGAAGGACTTCGTCTTCGACAAGCACTTCCTCGCCGTCTGGCAGGAGCGCTGGCCAAACGCCGAGGTGCATCGCTTTGAAGACTGCGGCCACTACATCCTCGAAGACGCCGCTGAGACCATCGTGCCGCTCGTGCGCACGTTCTTCGCGCAGCACCCGGTTGCGGGTTAACGCGGTGGCCACGCGCAACGTCAACATCGCCAACGCGCTGACGGAGATGGCGGCGCGGCAGCCCCACACGCCCGCGATCTTTCAACCCTCAGGCTTCGATTCGGCCGGTCGGCGCCAGTACGTGCACCTGACCTATCACCAGCTCAACGTCGACAGCGAGCGCATCGCGGCGGGGCTGAGCCACTTTGGCATCGAACATGGCGCGCGCGTGGCGCTGATGGTCAAGCCGAGCCTGGAGTTTTTCGCCCTGGTGTTTGGTCTCTTCAAGGCCGGTGTCGCGCCGGTGATCATCGACCCAGGTATCGGCACCAAGCCCTTGAAGACGTGTCTGGCCGAGGCGGCGCCGGAGGCCTTTATCGGCATCCCGCTGGCCCAGGCCGCGCGGGCGCTGATGGGGTGGGCGCGGGCCTCGAGCAAGGTCAACATCACCGTCGGCAGCGGCTGGTTTGGACCTCGGTTGGACGACGTCCGCGCCGCCGGTGCCGCTGCGCTGCTGGCCGGCAAAACCAAGCAAAAAGCGACCCGCGCTGACGAGCTGGCCGCCATCCTCTTCACCTCCGGCAGCACCGGCATCCCCAAGGGCGCCATCTACAGCCACGGCAATTTCGCCGCGCAAGTCGCCATGATCCGCGACGCCTATGGCATCGAGCCCGGCGAGATCGATCTGCCGACGTTCCCGCCCTTCGCGCTGTTTGACCCGGCCCTCGGCATGACCACCGTGCTGCCTGAGATGGACTTCACCAAACCCGCCAGCGTCGATCCCGAGCGCATTCGCGAGGCGATCGAGGGCTTTGGCGTGACCAACCTGTTTGGCTCACCGGCGTTGCTCAACACCGTGAGCCGATGGGCGGAGGCTGAAAACAAGGTCTTTGAGACCGTCAAACGCGTGATCTCTGCCGGCGCCCCGGTGCCCGCCGATGTGCTGGCGCGCACACGCAAGATGATCCACCCCGACGCCACGATCCACACGCCCTACGGCGCCACCGAGAGCCTGCCAGTCGCGAGCATCGAGTCGCGTGAGGTGCTGGAGGAGACGGCGGCGAAGACCGAGCAGGGCGCTGGCGTGTGTGTCGGTCGGCCGGTGGCGCCCGCGGTGGTGCGGATCATCCGGGTCACTGAAGACCCGCTGGAGACGTGGGATGACGCGCTCCTGGTTCCCCAGGGCACCATCGGCGAGATCACCGTGGCGAGCCCCACCGTGACGGCGGGTTATTTCGGTCGCGAGGCGCAGACCAAGTTGGCCAAGTTGCGGGAGGCGTTACGCGACGGCGACGGTGACGGCGAGACGACCAGCTCCCGGGTCGTGCATCGGATGGGTGATCTCGGCTACCTCGACGAGATGGGCCGAATCTGGTTCTGCGGGCGCAAATCCCACCGGGTGACGACGGCCGCGGGCGACCTGTACACGGTGCCGATCGAGGGGGTGTTCAATCGGCATCCGGCGGTCTTTCGCACGGCGCTCGTCGGCGTCGGCGAACCCGGCGCGCAGACGCCCGTGCTGTGTATCGAGCGCGAGGCGAAGGCGGCGTCGGGCGCGACGGCGCCAGGCGATGCGACGCTAGACGATGTGGCGCTAGACGATGTGGCGCTGATCGCTGCGCTGCGCAGCCTGGCTGAAGCGCAGCCGGCGACGCAGATGATCACGCGGTTTCTGGTGCATCCTGGTTTCCCGGTGGATATCCGCCACAACGCCAAGATCGGTCGGCCGGCGCTCGCCGCCTGGGCCGCTAGGCAGCGGTGACAATCATGACGGCATCAGCCTTGGCGGCCTCAGAGACCGGCTCAACCCCCGACAACACGGCCTCGTCGCGGGTTTTGGTCACGGGCGGCGGCGGTTTTTTGGGTCGGGCCATCGTCGATCAGCTGCTGGCGCGTGGTGCAACGGTGCGTTCGATCTCGCGTGGTGACTATCCGGCGCTGCGGGACATCGGCGTCGAGACCCTCCGCGCTGATTTGGCCGACGCGGACGCGGTGCGGGAGGCCGCGCGCGGCTGCGACGCGGTGATGCATGTCGCCGCGCTGGCGGGGATCTGGGGACGGCGGGCGGATTTCTGGCAGGCCAACGCCGTGGGCACGCAGCACGTCATCGATGCGTGTCGCGCCGAAGGGGTGCCGCGCTTGATCTACACCTCCTCGCCGAGCGTCGTGCAGACCGACGATGACTGTGAGGGCGGCGACGAGTCGATGCCGGTGCCGCCGCGCCATCGCACGCACTACCAAGCGAGCAAGGCGGAGGGCGAGCGGCTCGTGCTCGCCGCCAACGGACCCGGCCTAGCCACGGTGTCGCTGCGACCGCGGCTGATCTGGGGGCCTGGCGATAACCACCTGGTCCCCCGCCTCGTGGCTCGCGCTGAGGCTGGTCGTGTGCGCCTGATCGATGGTGGCCGCAAGAAGGTCGACACCATCTATATCACCGACGCCGCAGCTGCCCATCTGTGCGCGCTCGATCGGCTCGTTGCTGCGGGCGACGCCGCGCACACGGCCGCGTGTGCTGGCAAGGCCTACTTCATCAGCGGCGGAGATCCACGCCCCTTCCACGAGGTCCTCAATCGCATCCTGCAGGCCTGCGGTGGCCCCCAGATCACCCGCTCGATCCCGGCCGGTCTCGCCTTCGCTGTCGGCGGCGTCATGGAGGTCTTGTGGACGGTGTTACCGCTGGCCGGCGAGCCCGTCATGACCCGTTTTCTCGCCCGGCAGCTCGCCACGGCGAACTGGTACGACATCAGCGCCGCCCGCCGGGACCTCGGGTTCTCACCCGCTGTGGCCTTCGATGAGGGCCTCGTGCAGCTTGGCAGCTGGTGGGTAGAGTCGAAGACGGGCGCGGTGGCCATGGTCCTCTGGTTGTAGCTTCGCCC
>CALENB010000526.1 GCA_937910235.1 uncultured Myxococcales bacterium
AGCTCGTCAACGCAATCCCACGAGTCGAACTCGCTGGCGCGGTCGTGCCGCGGTGGCCTTTGGTGGGTTGTTGGCTGAGGCTGGGTTTGAGGACGTCGCGTTCACCACGGCGCTGGAGGTGTCGCGGGAGGGCAAGCGCTACCCGATCTTTCTTGTTACGGCGCATAAGGGCTAACGGGGTCGCGAGGGAGAAGGGCGGCGCCAACGCGGAAAGGATAGGGTGCCGTGAGGAAGAGAAGGCGGTGCCAGGGCATGCCAGTTTCGACGGAGGTGCTCGGCGAGCAGCTGCGTGCCGCGTTGAAATTGGCAAGTCCTGGTCACCTTCGTTGCGAGGTCCAAAGGCCCGGAAAAGCGGGCTGGCAGCGAGGAATTGAGGCTTCTGGCGAGGACGTCCGTCCGTGTGGGCGGAGGGAACCTGGGTTCTCGGTGTTCGGCGCTGGACAGAGAGATTTGTGCTTTCACAACGCTATTCGAAGTAGTCGCCATCAATGACTTTTACGTCGTAGCGCTGTTTGGTTGCCACGCCAACGTCGTGGTCAATCATCAGGTGTGCCAGCTCAATGCCGTTGATCAACACGATCTTACTTTCCAGTCTATCCACGTATTTGCGCGCCTGATCGCTGAACCCTGACGTAGTGATCATCACACCCTTGCGCGCCCGCTCTCCCTGCAGTGCACCAGCAAACTTCTGCACGTCCGGTCGCCCAACGGTGTTCTCCCAGCGCTTCGCCTGCAGATAGATCGTATCAAGGCCAAGGCGGTCCTCCCGGATTACACCGTCAATTCCGCCATCGGCCGAAAGCTGCGTGGCCTTACCAGCCTCACTTCGGGAGCCGCCATATCCGAGATTGATCATAAGATCGACCACTAGCTGTTCAAAAAACGCAGGTGTGTTTGTCTTGATCAGAGCCAACAGGTCTGCAGCGAGTTCGTCTCGGATACGTTGGTACGCTAACTCCATCGCGTCGGTGGGAGTCTGAGCAAGTCCTGCAGCCTCTGCCACGCCTTCCGCATCATCATCGTCAATCAGCGTGGTCGCTTGGCCTGTGAATGCTCGAAACTCATTAAATTGTTGCAGATCAGTCTTTGAGATCGACGTCACTCCGCTAGCGACGAGTTGAACTCCGCGCTCAGTAATCTGCCAGATTCCACGCTTCGGGCTGTCTACCAGCCCAGCTTTTTTTAAATAGGTTTTCGCCCACCCGACTCGATTCTCGAACAAGGACTGCCCTCCGCTCGGGAGCAGCTGAGTGCGCTCGTCTTCTGTAAGTTTCAGTCGCACGGCGAGGTCATCGTGTGCATGCCTAGCTTTGAGCGGCTCGCCCTCCGACAACAGCTTGAGAAGTGGGAACATGAGCTCTTGATAGCCTGGAACTGGCATGACTTATCTCGCTGTAAATACTAATATAAACACAAATCTTGTACGTGGTGTGCCTACGCGAATACGCACGGAATCTACTTTGCGACGTTCGTGTTGTCATGTCGGGCGCGAGATACAGCGCGTGTCGCCGCGCAACCCACCATGCGTTAGGGCGGTGTCAGATACGTCCCCTTTCCCCTTTTCAAAAACCGACCCGTCCGTGGCAACCTACACGCCATGAGATACCCCCGACTCGACTTTCCGAGACGGCGGGTGTCAGACACGTCCCCTTTCCCCTTTCCAAATCCCCCTCAAGCGACAAGCCGCCGGCGGGCCACAGGGGCTCGACACCAGTCAAGTCAGCCACCTGACCCCAACGCAGCGGCCAAAGCCCTCGCCCTACAACCCACCCTGCGTAAGCTGCCCGGTATAGCTCCCCAGCGCCGCGCTGTTGGCCTGCACGCGAATCCGCCCATCACCGCCCTTGCCGCCTTTGCCGCCCTTACCGCCAGAGGCACCAGCGCCGCCATTCGAACCCTTCGAGCTGTAGCCCCCCGAGCCACCGCTGAACGCAAAACCAGGGCTGCCGCCAAGCCCGCCGCCCGCCTTCAACACGCCGCTATTCGCCTTGATTTGCGGGGCGATCAGGAAGATCGCGCCGCCAGAACCGCCGCCGCCACCGCCGCCGCCGCCTGAGCGTCCACCGACGCCGCCTGCGCCCACCGGCGCCTTCGCGCTGAACGACGGCGCTTGGCCCGACGCCGAGAAACCCGAGGAACCGCCTGGCGCGCCCAAACCACCCGATGCGTCCACCGTGCCGCTGATGAGGAGCTCGCCGCCCGCGCACAGCATCACCGCGCCGCCGCCGCCGCCGCCGCCGGCAGATCCTCCCGAGAATCCGGGCTGTCCGCCGTACGCGCTGCCGCTCGGACCCTTCGCGCCGCCGCCAAAGCCAGCGAATCCACCGAACCCGCCGCCTGCGCCGCCTGAGCCACCGAGCATCGACTTGCCCGTGCCGTCGCCGTAGGGCACCGCCGGTCCGGTGTTGCCCGAAGGCTGGCCGCAGCTCGTCCCCGCCGCGCCTGGGATCGCCGAGCCGAAGCCTTGGCCGTTGACCGCCGTGCCCGCCTTCTCGCCCGCGTAGCCCGACTCGCCAGGGGTTCCGAAGCTGCCGCCGGGTCCACCCGTGCCGCCACAACCGCCGCCGCCGCCACCACCGCCGCCGCCATTTGAGCCGTCCCCACCCTTGCCGCCGCCACCGCCACACGCTCCGCGCTGCCCGCCGCCTGTGCCGAGCCCCTTGCCGTTGGTCGAGACGCAGCCTGGTCCGCTCACCCACGTGCCGCCCGCCGCGCCGCCGGGTCCTGCCCCGCCGCCCTTGCCGCCCGTGTTCGTACCGCCCGCTGCGCCGCCGCCGCCACCCGCCGCGATAGTGCCCGCCATGCTGAACGTCGACTTCGCCAGCAACGCCAAGCCGTATTGCCCGGTGACCGTCACCGTCGCGTTCAACGCCACCGTCAGGTTACCGAAGTGAAACACCCGCACCTTCGGCGCGCCGGCGCCGCCGCTCTGCTGGGTGAAGACCTCCGTGCCCGCCGCGCCCCCCGCCACGATGGTCTTGCCGCCCCCAGTGATGCTGCCTGTCGACGTGTTGATGGCCACCGCGCCGCTCAGCACCACATCGCCCAACGCGCCGCTTGATCCCTTGCCCAAGAACCCGCAGCTCGCCACCTGGGTGCACTTGCCGCCGATACAGGCCCCCTGCGCGCAATCGCCCGCGCCTTTACACGGGTCGCCCAACTTACAGACCGCAGTTCCGGCCTTGCAGACGCCCGCGCTGCACGCATCTGAGGTGGTGCACACGTTGCCATCATCGCAAGCGGCGGTGTTCGGCGTGCTCTTGCAGGCCTTGGTCACCGGGTCGCAGGTGTCGGTGGTGCACGCATTTTTATCGTCACAATCCTTGCCGTTGCCTTTGCAGACGCCGCCGCTGCACACGTCGCCGGTGGTGCAGGCGTTGCCGTCGTCGCAGGACGCGCTATTCGGCGTGGCTTGGCATTTGCCCAGCGTCGCGCCGCCGGTTGGGGCCGCGCACGTCATGGTTGTGCAGGCGTTGCCGTCGTCTTTGCAGTCGCTCCCCTGCGCGCACCAGCCCCCGCAGCCTGCTTTTGCGGCATAAACACAGGTGTTGGTGGCCTGATTACAGCTGTCGTTGGTGCACGGGTCGCCGTCGTCACACTTCACCGGTGTGCCGCCGATGCAGACCCCCGCTTTGCAGCCGCCGCCCTTGGTGCAGCCGTTGCCGTCGTCGCACTTGGTGCCATCGCCGCCCGCCGCGTGGCCGCATCCCTTCGCTGGATCACAGGTGTCGAGCGTGCAGCTGTTCTGGTCGTCGCAGCTGATGGGGGTGCCGCCGCAGCTGCCTTTCACGCACGTCTCGCCGGTGGTGCAGGCGCTGCCGTCGTCGCAAGGCGCGCCTTCGGTCTTGTTGCCATAATCGCATTTGCCACTGGTGATCAAACACTTGGCGTCCACGCAAGGGTCGCCGCTCTTGCACAGCTTGGGTTGGCCGCCGGTGCATTGGCCGGTCGCGCAGGCGTCGCCCACGGTGCAGGGGTTGTCGTCATCGCAGGGTTTGCCGTCGTCGTCCTTCTTCACGCAGCCGCTGCTCGGGTCGCAGGTGTCCAACGTGCAGGGGTTCTTGTCGTCGCAGTCCTTCACTCCGCCTGGCTTGCACACCCCGTCTTTGCAGACGTCGTTCTCGGTGCACGCGCTGCCGTCCGCGTCGCAGGGTAGGGCGGCGGTGGTGTGGGAGCAGCCGTCCTTGCCGTCGACGGCTTTCTTGGGGTCGCAGAGGTCCTGCGTGCAGGGGTTGGTGTCATCGCAGGCGTCGTCGTCGGTCTTGCCGTCGCAGTCATTGTCGAGGCCGTCGCAGATCTCCTTGGAGTTTTGGGGTACTTCGCAAGGGCTCAAGCCGCCCGGATCTCCCGCACCTCCCGCGCCGTTCACGCTGCAGCTGCGCTCGCCGATGCAGGTGCCGATCACCTTGCCGCCAGGGCCGATGTTGTCGACGCTGCACACCGTCTTTAAGCCCAGGTTTTGGGCTCTTTTGCTGCACGTACATGCCCCAGGATCCGTGCCGTCCGCCGCCTTCTTGGGCAGGCACTGCTTCCGCTGCGCGCCCTCGGCCGTCTTCACCTCAGCGCATCGGTGCGTCGTTGGGCAGTCGCTGTCGGCCGCGCACGGCGAGCCGCAGAAGAGGCCGCCAGCGCCATGGTCCACACACGCTGCGTCGGTGATGCCTAGCGCCGCGCAGTCCTCGCTCTGGTTGCACGGATCACAGAGCCGGCCCCACGCGAGGGTGCAGATGGTCGTCACATCGCCGCCAGGCACCGACACGTTGCTGCATTTGTAGCCAGACGGGCACTCGGTCAAACACGGCTTGGCGCAGACGTTGCCGTCGAGCCCCTCGATGCAGAGGTTATTGTCGCAATCATCGTTGGTTTTGCAGGGGCAAAGCGCGCCACCGGGGCAGTCGAGGTTCACGTCCGTGCTGGTCGTCGCGTCCGCGCCGCCGCCGCCGCTGGCGTCGAAGAGGGCGCCGCTGTTGCCGTCCGGGAGCGTGATGCCCGCGCCGCGGCCGTTGCCGGTGTCGTCTGCGCTGCCACAGCCGCCGAATGCGAGCGCGGCGAGGAGTGCACATGCGAGGGCGGCCGTCGGCGCAGGGGCGTGGGGCGCGGCGCGGTGGCGCGTGGAGGAGGACAGGGCGCTGGGCGGGACGGTCATGGAGCCTCCGTGATGGAGGTCACAAGGTACCGGTGGGCGGGCTGCGACTTCAACTGTGCCCGTGTGGATAGACCGCATGAAGCCGTTTTCACCCTGAGCCACCCTGGTGAGTT
>CALENB010000527.1 GCA_937910235.1 uncultured Myxococcales bacterium
CCGGGTTGGTGGCGACGTCCGGGTCGTACTGCTGAAACACCCAGTTCTGGTACTGCAGCGCGACGGGCTGAAAGTAGCGGTACCACGCGCGGAAGGCGTAGCTGCCGAGGTTGAAGTCGACCCGGTCGCGGCGGAAGGCGTTTAACACATAGTGGTCGCGCCACTGTCCGAGCGCCGAGCCGACGATCTCGTCCGCGCTGACGCCCTCGTCGTACACATTGCAGGTCGGCGTACCCATGACGTACTCGTCCGAGCAGAACCGAAACGGCACCTCTTGCAGCGTCCGTGTCCCCGGCTTGTCGGCGGTCGCGCCCGCGGCGGTCCACTGGTCGATGAGCTGCTGATACGGCACAAACTTGCGGTCTTGGAGGTTGGCCACGCCGCCGACCATGTTGGGCAGCCGGGTGTAGTGCGCCAAGCCGCGCATGATGGTGTCGAGCACGAGGTGCGGGTCACTGAGGCTCGGATCGCCCTGGTACTGGTAGCGCAGCTCCTCGCTCGTCACGCGCACGATCAGGGACTTCGCGAGCCCCGCTTTGGCCTTGTCGCCCCAGACCTGCACCAGCTGTCCGTAGCCAAACGCGATGGCGGCGCGGTCGTAGTGGCCGATGCCCTTCAGGTCGCTGTGGAAGCGCCCCGTGTAGTCCATGATGGAAGACAGCCGGTAGTCGTTCATCCCGCTGTCGCGCTGCGCCGTCGTCGGCTCATCGAGCGGTTGGCCGTCTGCGCCACGCTGGTTCCAATACTCGGGGTGGAAGTTGAGCGCGTCGGTGCTGCCCTCAAAGTTGTGGCGCAGGCCGAGCGTATGCCCGACCTCGTGTTCAGCGGTGGAGCGAAACACGGCCGCGAAGACGTGATCCCACACCTGGTCGGAGTCCAACTTGTCGAGCTGCTTGATGAGGCCCAGCAGCGCGTCGTCGGCGAAGGCTTTGTGCATCATGGAGTGGCGCGACAAGAAGCGATGGCGGTGCACCCGCCGCAGCTTGGCGCCCAGGGAGGCCCAGGCCCGCGGCGACATGCGGTCGCGCTGTGTGTCGCTCAGGGGCGGCAGCGGTGAGCCGGGCGGTTGTTTCGACAGCATCGCCACGTCGGCCTGCGAGCCAAACGCCAGGGCGATGTCGCGGTTGATCAGCGCGTCTTCTAGCTTCGTGCCCTTGATCAGCCCGAGCCGCTTCGCCGCCAGGTCGCCTTTGCCTTTGCTCTGTTTGAGCAGCTTGTTGATCTGCTTGCGCTTCGCTTTTCCGGTGTGTTTGTGGGCCCAAGCCTGCGTCGCAGCGAGCCGCTTCGCCCGCTTCGCCTTCGGATCGCCGCCGTTGCCCGTCCCAGGGTTACGCAGCTGCGCCGGCGTGAGCTTACCCAGCGCGGCCTTGACCTCGGCGCTCGCGACGTCGCCCAGACCAAAGCTCTCGGGATCCAACTCGCCGCGGACCAGCCGCACCAAGTCGCGTCCGGTCGTCGCAAACTCGCGCAGCCCGCCGCCGTACATGTGCGCTGCGGCGCTGATAATCTCGCCTGTGAGCGGATCCATCGAGGAGGGGCCGTACCCGAGCAAGCCCGCCCGAGTTGGTTTGGCGACGTACGACATGAGGCTGTAGCGCAAGTCGCCCACGCGCTGGCCGCGATCGGTCACCACGCCGGCTGTGCTCACCGTCACCGTGTTGGCCTTCAGCACAAACATCGGCGCGACGTCCGCCCCGGCTTTGCCCTGCAGCGCCCCAACGGTGTCGCGAAACACGGCGTCCCATTGCGCGGCCACCTGCTTGGCGGCGGGCAGCAGGGCGTCAGGAAAACCGGCGCTGAGGTAGTACACGATCGCCTGGGGCGTGCGTCCGGCGTAGGGCAGGGTGGTGCCGTCGTCTTTCGTGCTGCGCTGCCACAGGTTCCAGCGGGAGATGTATTGCCGCCGCGCGCTCTCCACCTCGCCATACTTGTCATCGACGCCGTAGCGCTCGGTGCGGAAAAAACCGAAGCGGTCGAAGAACGGCACGCGCACCATGACGCCGTCTGGGTCGCGGACCATGCCGTCATGTTTGGCGACTTCTACCCCGTTTTCCTCGACGATCTTGACCTTCTCCAGCACCCGAATCGCCTTGCCATCCGCGTCACGCGCGATCGCGTTGTCGGGGTAGGCGAGCGGCTCGTAGTCGCCTTTGGTGTCGACCTTGAGCAGCGCGGTGCGCACCTTCAATTCGGCGGCTTTGCAGTCTTCGTTGCCATAGATCCAGCACGCCGGCCACGCCTCAGGGCCCCACCACGGATCCCACCACGCGTACTGCTCCGGTTTGGCGATGATGCGGGTCACAAAATCGATGTAGTGGGCCGATTTGGCATCGCGCTGCTGCTGCGGATCCCGGCTCTCACGCCAGCCCGTCGCAGCCTTGGCCTCGCGCCACGCCAACGTGAACGCGTCCGGATCGCTCGGATCGGTGATGGCAAAATCCGTCGGCTCCGTCGGCACGCCGTCCACGGTGAACGCGAACCCCTTCACCAGGTTCGTCGACCAGTTGACGCGGATGTATCGCCGTTCGTACCACGGCCTATCCTCGGTGTTCTCCAGCAGCACGTTGCTCTGCTCGCCTGTGGTGCTGCTGTAGCTGCGGACGACGTCGAAGTGCGAGGTGATCGGCCAGATCGCCACCGGCGAACCGTTGGCCGGCGCGCCGGGTCGCTGCGCCGCCCAGGCCCGATCGGTGCCGGCGATGAAGTCGTAGGTCCGGTAGGCCACGAGCTTGTTCTCGTGGATCTCAAATCGGACACGCTCCGTCTCTTCCGCCTCACCGATGAACGTGTAGCCAACGTGGTACGGCGCGTCGACGACCGTGCGTTGGAGGTACCACTCGCCATCAAACACCGACTTGTGCAGCGCGCCGGGCTGCACGCGGTCGATCAGCCCGACGTCCTGCGCGCAGCCGGCGAGCGTACTGCTGAGCAGCAGCAGCATCACAGCGGCGGGCAACCTGCCCGAACACGTGACTGACATAGGGGCGGGCTGATGGGTGCGTCTAGTGAGCATGGCGTCCTCCGAGTCTCGGGAGGCTACGCCACGCAGATGGCTCCGCGCTAGCGGCCTCACCAGTCTTCGTCCGCGTCGATGTTGCCGAGGTCGGTCTCTGACGGCGACGTGTCGTCATCGTCGTCGTCGTCAGCGCCATCGGCGGCGTCTGAGAACATGCGAATGAGCCGCGCTTCGTCGTCGTCTTCGTCATCTTCCGCAGCTTCGTCGTCGACGTCGGGCTCCCAGTCGGGCCGCGCCGGGACGGTCTTCCGCTCCGCCTTCTTCTTGTCGGCGGCGGACACTGCGTCCTCGTCGTCCCAGTCGTCGTCTTCTTCGTCTTCGTCTTCGTCTTCGTCGTCGTCATCGACGAGGCGGCCGTAGCTGGTGTCGTCAAAGTTCAACTCGTCGACATCCTCGTCCTCCTCCTCGTCGTCGCCGTCGATGTCGGGCAGGTCGTCGTCGTCGTCATCGTCGTCGTCTCGCCAACTAAACGTGATGGGGCCGTTCACCACATCCGTCTCTTCGATTGTGTCCGTACGGTGGGAACGCGGCTTTGTGCGGGGGTAGGTGTGGCGATGCATCGAGGGCTCTCCATGTGGCCGGTCATCGTGACCGGGCGATGCTATTGCGCCATGGCACGCGTGCGATTCAAGCGTGGAGTCGCCTCAGGCGTGAAGCCGGCACAGACTTTCGCAGGGCAAAATTCCGGAAGGTCCATTAAAAAAGTGGCGATATCAGCTGGTTACGATCCAAACGGTTTCATCGGCGCGCGCCCCCGGCCCGGGCCAGAGCGTGATCCCGCGTGATCTGCCGCGGCGCCGCGGTTCGACCCACTCCGCGAACACCTTGATCTCGCGCGACTAAGTGCCGACCGCCCCGGATTCCTAATCCCGCTCGCTGTGGTCCGTGTTTACAGTCGGCTACAATCGTGTGTAGAGCGACGCGACACACTTGGAGGCGACCATGGTTCGATTGACCCGCATCTACACCCGCACCGGCGACGACGGCACGACCGCGCTCGTCGGCGGTGAACGCGTGCCGAAAGACGACCTGCGCATCGAGGCCTACGGCACGGTCGACGAGCTCAACGCCACCCTCGGCATGGTGCTCGAGCGCAATCGCGCGACCGCGCAGGACGCCAAGGCGCGCGACCACCTCGACGCGCTGCTGACCCAGGTGCAGCAGGACCTGTTCAACCTCGGCTCCAGCCTCGCGACCCGCCTAGAGAGCCGTTGGCCTGGGCAGCCGACCATCGGTGCGGCGGATGTCACCCGATTGGAGGAGGCGCTCGACGAGATGAACGCCGAGCTGCCGAAGCTGAAGAGCTTCATTCTCCCAGGCGGCGGGCCGGTCGGCGCGACGCTGCATCTCGCCCGCACCGTCTGCCGCCGCGCGGAGCGGTGCGTGGTGCGGCTTGGTGCCCAGGAGGCCGTAGATCCGGCCGATTTGCGCTACCTGAACCGGCTGAGTGACCTGCTCTTTGTCGCCGGCCGTTGGGTCGCGCGTCGGCATGGCGAGCCTGAGGTGCTGTGGATGCCCTGATGCGCCTGGCGTCGGTCAGGTGCGACGGGCGCGTGGCGGCCGGGACCCCTCACGGCAGCTGGCAGGTCTTCACGCCGGCCTGCGCGCTCTTGCCGCACGCCATCTGCGGCGGGCAGTCGACGGCTGAGCTGCACATGCGCTCGCAGAAGGAGAGGCCCGCGCTGATGCACTTGGTGCCGAACGGGCACGCCGGTTTGCCGCTGCCACATTTGGCCGAGCAGTAGCCGGCGGTCGCGTTGGCGTTGGTGATGCAGTCGTTTGAATCACACTCGGCCGCGGTCTTGCACTGCGCGCCGGGCGCACCTTTGGGGCGCGGACTGCAAGCGTGTCCCGCCAGGGCGCTGCTGTTGGGCGGCGCGATAGGTTGACCGAAGACGCACTCGGTGCCGGGGATCTTGCAGCTCGCCGAGTCACCGGGGCCCTGGCAGGTCGCTTGGCACGCGCCAGACAGCGGCGAATCGGCGCCGGGCACGCAGACCGAGGCCAGCGGGCAGCCCTTGTCGTTGGCGCACGGCTGCCCGCAGACGCCCTTCTCCTTGGTCGGATCGAGCACGCAGGGACCATCCGCGCCGCACTGCGAATCCGCCAAGCACGGCGTATCTCCGGTCTTGCAGGCGCCTTTGGCGACCGTGATGCACTTGCCCGAGTCGCAGTCGAGATCCGCGCCACACTCCGCGCCGATCGCCGCCGCCTTGTTGGAGTCGAGGCAGACCTTGACGAGCTTTTTACCCAGATCAGAGCGCTCCACACACGTCCGTGGAAAGTTGCCGGTGACCTGGCAGAGGCTGTCGCTCGTGCACGTCTTCAAGCACGTCGGCTTGCCGTCGCGCAGGACACACGCGGTGTTGGCGGGACACGCGTCGGACAGCGAGCAGCCGATGCGCGCGCAGTAGCCGCCCGTCATGTCGGTCAGGCACGTATCGGAACCCTCGCAGTCCAGCGGACCGGTGCAGAGCGCGCCATGTTTCGCCGCGCCGCCGGGCAGACACAGGTTCGCGTCCAGCGCCCCGAACTTGCTGCTCAGTCGCTTGCATCCATAGCCGTCGGCGACCCGACAATCGCTGTCGTCGGTGCAGTCGGCGTTGCAGAGGTTCGCCTTAGCGTCCTTGCCCCAGCACACCGACGAGCCGGGGCACGTCGTCCCCGCGCCGCAGTTCAAGATGGTGCAGTAGCCCTTGGGGTACGAGAAGCAGGAGAGCCCGCTGAAGCAGTCCAAGTCGTCCTGGCACGCCGCGCCAACGGGGGACTTCGGCGGCCCTGCGTCTTTGGGGCCGCTGTCGACGCCGGTGTCGGTCGGTCCCGCGTCGAGCTTGCCCGAGTCCGGCTTGCCCGAGTCCGACTTGTCTGCGTCGCCCGCGCCGGTGTCGCTCACGCCGGTATCCAACAGCCCGGTGTCGATGCCGGCGGTGTCCAGCGGCCCGCTGTCTGTCACGCCGCTGTCTGCGGCGACCTGGGTGTCCGTGGGCAGGACACCGGTGTCGGCGTAGCAGAACGTGCCTTCAGCGTGATAACCGGTCGGGCACACCACCTTGGTCTCGCTACACCCTCCCAGCCCCAACCCCAGCGCCGCGAAGCTGAGGAGCAGCAGCCCAAACTGCGCCATGAACCGCCGCCGAGATCCCAACGGAGACCACACAGCGGGCGAGGAGACGAGGTAGGCGCGGCGAACAGTCATCTTGGCTCCGTTGCGCACTTCGGCCTGCACGCTCCGCGATGGGTACCCCCCACGCTGCCGTTTTTGACCAAGAAACGCCAGTCTCGGCCGGCGCCCGTCGCCACGGAGACGGCTCGCGCTGCAGGGCCGTGTTCTCGGCGAAAAAGCTGGCGCCAGCCGAGCGGTCGCCTTGACAGGGTTTCGGCGCCCGGTGAGGTTACGCCCCCAACCAGAACTGGCCGATGGAGACCTCCCATGAACCGCGATCAACTCGTCGCTGCCCTGCGCGGCAAAAAGGTCCTCGTCACCGGCGCGGGTGGCTTCATCCCGAGCCACGTCGTCGAGTCGCTCGTCGATATCGGCGCCGAAGTGCGGGCGCTCGTGCGCTACAACGGTCGCAACGACCGCGGTTGCCTCGATGAACTCTCGGCGGACGTGCAGGCCGCGATTGAGGTCGTCGCCGGCGACGTCTGCGACCCGCACCAGATGATCCGCGTGGTGGAGGGCTGCGATATCGTGCTGCACATGGCCGCGCTCATCGCGATCCCCTACAGCTACGTCGCGCCCCAGGCCTACGTCGCGACCAACGTCGGCGGCACCACCAACATCCTCGAGGCGTGCCGGTTTCATGGCATCGACCGGGTCGTGGTCACCTCCACGAGCGAGGTCTACGGCACCGCGCGCTACGTGCCCATCGACGAGAAACACCCGCTGCAGGGGCAGTCGCCCTACTCGGCGAGCAAGATCGGCGCCGACAAGATCGCTGAGAGTTACTTCCTCAGCTTCGAGCTGCCGGTAATGACCCTGCGGCCCTTCAACACCTACGGGCCGCGGCAGTCCGACCGCGCCGTGATCCCGACCATCGCGGCGCAGCTGGCCACCGGCAAGGACCACATCTTCCTCGGCGCCATCACGCCGGTCCGCGACTTTCTCTACGTCAAAGACACCGCGCGTGCCTTTCTGCATGCGGCCTGCGTGCCCGGAATTGAAGGGGAGACGATCCACGTCGGCACTGGTTTTGGCGTCACCATCGGCGAGACGGCAGAGCGGCTCATGAAGATCGCCGGGATGGACGTGCCGATCCGCACCCAAGAGCAGCGCATGCGGCCCGGCGGCAGCGAGGTGATGCGCCTCATCTGTGATCCGACGCTGGCGCGCGAAAAGCTTGATTTTGTGCCGGAGTTCGACCTGGACGCGGGGCTGACCGCCGTCTACGAGAGCGTCCAGCAGCGCATGCACGCGTACCGACCTGGCGAGTATCAGGTGTGAGCCCGTCAGTTCCAGGTCTCTGCGCTGGCCGGTGGCGCAAAGGCCACGACCACTTCTCCGCCTCGCGTCGCTGAGGGCCCCTCCGCCGACGCCAGCCGGACCGCGCCTCCCGCGCCGACATACGCGATCGGCACGCCAGTTGTGTCGCCGGACAGCTCGGTCCGAAAGTGCCAGCCGTGCTCGAATAACCGCTCAAATGAGGCGGAATCTGTGTGACCGTTGACGATGAACACGCCACGATGGCAGGGCGCCAGGGCAGGGTCGTCGCGGCCTGGGGCGGAACGCGGGGGCAGCTGGTAGACGTTGCGGCTGCCGAGCTCGCCGGAGAGGCTGGTGCAGAGCAAAGCGTTGTAGACATCGTCGGTAGTCGCGGCGAGCAGCTGGTGTGTGTGTACGTGATCAAGCTCCGCCTCCGCCCGCTCGGAGAGTGGTTCGCCGTGCATGACGGGCACATGTTGCGCCTGCGCGGCAGCCAATGCGGCCTTGTTGGTCGGGTCGATGAGTAATACGGACACATCAAGGCCAAGCAGCTCCACAGCGAGGGCGGTTGTCCAGCGACTCGCGCCGACGATGAGCAGCCGGCGGTGTCCGCTGCCCAGGCCCAACCGCTTCGGCGCGTAGCGCATGACGGCGCCGGTGGCGATGATGCTGACGACGATGACGGCGAACACCAGTGGCACCAGCAGCTGCGCGTCGGGGTAGCCCGCTGCGACCAAGCGGGGTCCGAAGAGGCCGGCGCTGGCGGCCGCGACCAGCCCTGGCGGGCCGACACCGCCTATCAGCG
>CALENB010000528.1 GCA_937910235.1 uncultured Myxococcales bacterium
TGCTGCTGTTCGGTCGCTGTTTTTTTCGTGGTGGACGAAACGATGACCAAGGCCTGTTGGCGGTCGTGTGGCGCGGCGCGTTTGTCGTTGTATGCGGGGCCAGCGGCGATGGTCGGAAAAACACACTGGACACGAACCCACGGCGAAGTTCATCGTGACCCGCCTTGGTCCGTGGTGGCCGTCCGTTTGTGCCCTTCGGTTCGTGTTGTCCTCGTCGCTTGTTTGGAGTGCGCCCATGTCGACCTACTCAACCAGTGCGTCTGCCGCTAGTCCTGGGCGTCCGCGCCTGACCCCGTGGCCCCGCGCTCGTTTCGTTGCGGCGGCGCTCGCGTGCTGCACAGTGATGTCCGGCTGCGGCACGGAGGCGGCGCCCGTGAAGACGCAGTCCACGGCCGAGCCTGACTGCATGCCGAGCCGCACGATGTTTGACGCCGTTGTGAAGGCCCACGTGGCCTCGCACTGCGGCACGTGTCACGGCGAGACGCCGAACTTCGGCGCGCCCAACACGCTGACCGGTTCGTATGAGAGTTTGGTCGCAGGCGCGGTTGGTACCCGATTTGTCGACCGTATCGCGCTGCGCATGGCCAACAAGACGATGCCGCCAACGGGAGGCGAGCCGGTGCCGCATCAGGTGCAGGACACGCTGGTGGAGTGGGCCTCGTGTGGTGCCGCACACCCGGACCACAGCGTTGGTCTCGTCGTCGATCAGCCCGTGTTTACGGCGCCAAAGACGGCGGATGCTGGTCTGGCACACTTCGATCTCACCGCCGACAACTTCGCCGTGGCCGAGGACGAGCTCGATCTGTACGAGTGCTTCACGTTCTCCGCGCCGGTCACCGAAGACCGCTTTGTGCGTCGGATCGAGGTGCTGATCGACCAGAGCAAGGTGCTGCACCACGTCGTGCTGCTCAAAGATCCCAAGAAAGACTTCGCCCTCGGCCGAAAGAAGTGCAAGGGCATGCCCTCCGACAGCCAGTATCTCTACGCCTGGGCGCCTGGGGCCGGCGCCGTGGCGTTCCCCGAGGGTGGCATGCGTGTCAAACCCGGCGAGCACTACATCGTCCAGATTCACTACAACAACGGCGCCGCGGTCAAGAACGTGAAGGACAACAGCGGTGTGCGCATCTTTCACGGGCCCGTGGCGGGCACCGAGTACGGCATGGTGGCTGCCGGCCCGCTGGTGTTCTCCATCCCACCGCACAGCACCACGACGGCGACGGGGCACTGCTTGGTGAAGGAGACCACGACCGTGCTCGCCGGCATGCCACACATGCACGAGAACGGCGTGGCATTTGAGCAGGTGATCGTGCGCAAGGACGGCACCCGCGAGACGCTGGTGTCCCTCACGGGCTGGAGCTTCGAGATGCAGCCCTTCTATCGACTGACCACCGTGCTGAATCCGGGCGACCGTGTTGAGACCAGCTGCACATGGCGCAATGACACTGCCGACGCCGTCAACATGGGCACCGGCACATCCGACGAGATGTGCTTTGATTTCATGTTTGTAACGCCACCTCCCAAGAACCCTTACTGCAACGATTTTGTGCTCGACGCCAGCGCGGACGCGGGCTACCTCCCAGGCAAGTGCGCGGGCGCAGACGCCGCGGTCGCGCCGGCGCTCTCGAAGACGAAGCTGCTGTTCACCGGCGCGCCCGACAACACCGGCGGCGATTGGGGCACGGCGCGATGGCAGCTCAAGAGCGCGACGTTGGCCTTGCCGGCGATCGCAAAGACCTACATGAACCCGGAGACGTCGACGATCATCGGGCGAGGCCAAGCCTGGACGGAGAAGGGCCGGCTCACGATCGACGCGTCGGTTCGCATCTTGCTCGAACTGCAACAGAACAATGGCGTGGACACGGTCGACAAGCTCTCGATGAGCGGCAAAGTGATCGCGGGTGACAAGGTCGGTGAAGGTACCTGGACGCCGGATTGTGGCGGGACCGTGGCGCAACCCATCGGCTGGTCGGTTCATGGCGACGAGCTGACGATTCGCCTCGGCAAGAGCTTCGCGCAGTTCGTTGTGCCAGGGCTCTATACGTTCCAGCGGGTCGGCAGCAACTAGGTCGCTCACTTGACGTCGCAGCTCTCCAGCTTCGCTTCAGCTTCGGTCTGGGCCTGCCACTTGATCAGGTTGTTGGCGTAACACGACGTCTCGTTCCAAGCGCCGGTGTAGGTCCAGCCGCGATGTAGGCCGTGTTTCTTGCCTTGCACCCAGCCCTCCTCCCGCGCGACCGTGCCGTCGCCGTACCAGGAGGTGAGGGGGCCATCGAACTTGCCGTGCCAGTAGCTGTGTTTCATCGCAGGCACGCCGTCCTCATACCAGGCGTCGAACGGCCCCTCCAGGTAGTTGGACACCCAAACGCCCTCATTCATGGGCTCGCCGCTGTCATACCAGTTGCGCCACGAGCCCTGCTTCTTGTTGAGCGTCCAGTATCCCTCCACGATTCTGACACCGCCATAGGTGTACCGTCGCTCGATGCCGTCCTTGTAGTTGTTCTTCCACATGAGCATCCACTTCAGCCGGGTCGAGGAGTACCACTGGCGTTCCATGCCGGTTCGTTTTCCCACCACCCAGTTTATCTCCGAGAGCACCACACCCTTGGTGGAGTAAGTCCGCTGCGGCCCATGGAGTTGACCGAGCTGGTGCGAACTCGTGCTTTGTAGCGCGCCGCCTTCAAACCAGTACGACCAGGTGCCCTCGCGCAGGACGCTCTTGTACGACCCCGAACTTTGCTTAGCGCCCGACGCGAACCACGTGGTCCAGGTGCCGTCTGGCTGATTGTTGGCGTAGTGACGGTCATATTGCTTCGTGCCACCGACGTACCAACCTCGATCAAAACCGTGACGCTTGCCGTCGACATACGCCGTCTCCCGCTGCTTGATGCCAGTCTGCCACCATCGGCTGTCGAGTCCTTCGCGCTTGCCGGCGACATAGACCGTCTCCGTCTGAGGTGTGCCGTCCGCATACCAGCTGCGCCACTTTCCAACCGACAACCCGGCCTCATAGGCGCGCTGCCACTGCAGGGTGCCGTTTGGATACCACCCTTCCTGCGGCCCGCTCGCCTTGCCGTCGACGAAGCCTTGGCGCGACTGCCGTGTGCCGTCGGCGTAGAAGCGCTCCATGAGCCCGTGCGTCTTGCCGTTGACGAAATGGGTGATGGATTGCAGGACGCCGGTCGTGAACCAACGCCGCTCCGCTCCCTCGCGCTTTCCGAGCACGTAATGGCTCTCGAAGGCGAGCGCACCAAATGAATCCCAGCTGCGATACGCGCCGTGTATTTTGCCGTCGAAATAGCCGCGCGAACTGATGAGCAGACCGCTGCTATTCCACCGCAATTCCGGGCCATGACGCACGCCGTTCGGCCGCGCACACCACCGCGTGACGTACGTCGACCCACTCTGCTTCTGACTCGTTCCAGTCGGACAATCCAAGTCCTGGGCGCTTGGCCCCTTCGCAGGCACCTTGGGCGGCAGGCCAGCGTCCACGGCGCCGCCGCCGTCCGAATCAGCGGTCGCGTCACCGCTGGCGTCGCCAAACGACACCGCGTCACCAGTGATGGTCACGTCGCCACCAGCGCCGCACCCCGCGCTGAACGCGAGGGCGACGGTGGTGCAGACGAACAACGAAGCGCGAATGTGTAGGGCAGGGCTACGCATGGTTCAACTCCCCCTACGCTACGCGACGGCGCCAGAGCAGCAAGCCAAGACCCAGCGCAAGCAGCAGGCCCGCAGTTGATGAACCGACAGGCGACGGACCGGCGGTGCAGCCACCAGCCGGAGCCAACGTCGGGTGCGCGTCGTCGGCGGTTGTCGCCCATGGCTTGAGCACATGCACCACCGTGCACTTGCTGTCGTCGCGCTTCTGCACGTGGGCGCGCTTGTCGTCGTCCTTGGGCAGCTTCCATCGCGCATCCGCGGGCTTGAGGACCATGCCTTCGGGCAGGCTCTTCTTGCCAATCGTCGCGCCAGCGATCGCCGTATCGACGAGCTCCACCTGCGCGGCGGCGATGGCCTGAGGAGCGCCGGTCTCGTCGAGCAATTCGACTGTGAGCGCGGTCGGGGCGTCGATGAAGCGGGTGTCGACCGCGTTGTTCCCCACCTTGCCGGATCCATCATTAGGAATCTTACCATCGACGACGTAGGAGCCCACGCCATCAATCGTCAGGCGCGTCTGGTCATAGGGATACCAGCCCGTCGAGCAGACCCGCTTGAAGCGCGCGCTGTACACATTGCTGACGTTGGGCAGCCCGGCGTTGAACCCAAAGATCGGGTCGCGATCCATCTCCTCGGGCGAGATGCGCATGACGAGGCGAGTGACGCGCGGGCTGTTCGCGAGGCGGTCGGACACTGTATGGATAGGTCCGATGAAGTCCTTCTCCAGGGCGGCGCCGAGCTTGGGTCCATCCACGGGCAGCGTCGACGGCCCTTGCAGCTGCTTGACGCACCAGCTCGAGTTTCGCTGGTTGCCGCAATTGCGCAGCAGGCTGTAGTAGCTCGCCGGGGTCTGGCCGCTGAGCTCCGCCAACCCCGTGAACTTCTCGAGGATGCTGACCGAGTCTTTCGTCAAGATCAGGCGCGACGCCAACAAGGCCTCTGCGAGCCCAGCTGCGCTGGTGACGAGGTTGAACGGAGCCGAATCCATGCGATTGGTGCTGCTCAGGAGCTGTGTTCCCTCACCTTCAGCCGCGTATTCAGTGACGAAAGCGTGCCCTGCCGCTTCGTCGATCGCCGCCGCCATGACCTGCGCGTAGTTGCTGCCATTGCCAAACCAGTTGAGCTTCAGTGGGTTGAGCTGCACGTGCATGTGATTTTTCGGAACTGCGCGACCGGGTCCGCCGAGGGTCACCACCACGCTCATGTTGTCGGTGGCTGCGATCGACGTGAGGCGCAGCGGCACGC
>CALENB010000529.1 GCA_937910235.1 uncultured Myxococcales bacterium
CGCTGGGATCTGCGCGGGGGGCGGCTCGTCAAGGGTCGTCCCTACCGCAATTGCGTCCGAACCCCCTGGCGGTCTCACACGTCGCGGCCGCGGCACCGCAGGCGGCAGCGCTGGCTGAAACTGCTGCTCTGTCTGTTGGTGTGGCAGCCTATTGCGATCGCGGCGCTCTCGTTGAACAAGAAGAGCGTGACCAAGCCTGCGCCTGGCGTGACGGTTGAGCGCTACACGACCACGAATCCGAAGACCAACGTTTGGCTCGCCAAGATCGACCTCTGTAGCAGCGGCATCCACGTGGATGCCTCTCGAGTACCGACAACGCTGCAGAGCCCAGCGTCATGGGGCGCTGCTCGTGGTGCCAAGCTCGCGACGAACGGGGACTTCTACAAGACTGGTCCGGTGCGCGTGTACGGCGACGCGGTCGGCGAGGGTGTGCGATGGCCGCAGATCCAGACGGGCCTCGCTCCCGCGTATCAGAACGAGTGGTATTGGAAGGACGCCGGCTGGATCGCGTTCCTCCACGATGGCGTGGAGTTCAGTCATACGGGCTGGCAGAAGAAGAACGGCAAGCTGCTGAAGGCCGGTTGGTCTCCGTCCCAATTCACCGGAAAATTGCCTGCCGGGGTGCTCGCGCTGGTCGGTGGCTTCCCGGAGCTTGTTGTCGAGGGCAAGGTCTACGCATGTAACTCACCGACCGCATCGACCTGTTTTCCTGATCGCAGCGATATGCGCGCACGTCACCCGCGCACCGCCATGGGGCTGACATCCGACAACAAGACCTTCTTGCTCGTGGTCGTCGACGGCAGGACCACCGCTTCCATCGGCATGTACGGCACCGAGCTCGCGGAGCTCATGGGTAAGCTCGGGGCCTGGGAGGCGTTCAACCTCGATGGCGGCGGATCGTCGCAGATGTGGGTTGCCGGCAAGGGCACCATCAACGACGCCAAGGGCAACAACAACGGCGGCGGGCTGCGCGCGGTTGCGAACCATTGGGGCATCCTTGCGGGCGGGACGGCTGGGTATCCGGCACGGCCCGGCCATTGTGAGGGCACGCCAGCCTGCGCGACCATCGCCGGCGCGGGCGCGACGCTTCAAGAGACCTCGCCCTGTTTTCGTACGTTTGGCCCGCCCAAGTACTGGCGCACGGAGAAGGTCGGGCAGGCTGGCGGCTTGCGCTGGACCAACGCTGGAAACTCAGGCGTGCCCGATAATTGGGCGTGGTGGCGCCTTGAGCTTGCCGAGGCGGGAACCTACAAAGTTGAGACCGCCGCACACGCGAGCTTCGGCGTGTTTGCGAAGACGCACTACGAGGTCCACGCCGCCGGCAAGTTCTTCAATCTTAACGTCAATCAGGCGAAATCAACTAAAGGCTGGATTGATTTGGGCAGCTATGCATTTGTGGTAGGCGGCAAACAATGGGTGGCCGTTCTTGACGACCACCAGGGCGCGCCGGTCAAGGAACAACATATCGTCGCAGACGCGCTGCGGCTGACGCGCGTCGAGCCCTGGTGCGGCAGCGGAGTCTGCGGCGGCGGCGAGACTTGCGCGACGTGCCCGCAGGACTGCGGCGCTTGTCCTCCCATCTGCGGCGACGCCAGCTGCGACGGCGGCGAGACCTGCACCACTTGTTCGGCCGACTGCGGCGCGTGCGCCGTCCCCGACGCCGGACCGACCGACGTGATGGGTAGCGACGCCGGTGCAAGCGAGCCCGATTCGAGCGCGCTCGATGCCACCACGGTCGTCGCCGACGTCGATGACGGAGACGCTGCCGAGGCGGGTGGTGGCGACACGCTCCTGCTGCCGGACCTCGGCGCCGTCGATTTCGACGTCGAAGACGCCGAAGACGCCGAAGACGCCGAAGACGCCGAAGACGCCGAAGACGATACTGTTGAAGAATTCGACTCCATGGATGAATTCGAGACGGCGAACGAAGACGCATCTTGGTTGGATGCGGTTGTCGGTCACGATGGCGGCGCCCTGGTCGATGCGACCTCGCTCGATGGTAACGCGGCGGGCGAACCAGCCGACGTCTCCGGCCAGCGGGGCCGCGCCGTCGCCTCGGGCTGCTCGAGTTCAAAGCGCCGGCCCGCGAGCGTTCCGCAGCTGGGCTGGTTGCTGCTGTGTTCGGCCACGCTCGGCCTGCGGCGCTTTGGGCGAACCCAAACACCATCGACCTCGGGTCGCGACCTCTGAATTGGGGTGGGATCGAGTACAGGAGATTGTCCATGAATTTGGTATCGGCTCGACACGGAGTTTCAGCCGCCCTCGTCTGGCTCACGGCCTGCGGCAGCCCCATTCCCGCCGGTGGGGTGTACCTCGGCGATGACGGTGCACTGCTGTTTGAGGATGGCGGCGCCGTGATGCGCGACAGCATCTTGCTACGCGACACAGCGGTCGCGACGGCTGACGCTTCGACACCCGACGCGCTGCCCGGCTGGCTGCTCGACGCAGCCGACGACGCGCTCGACGCGGCCGACGACGCGCTCGACGCGGCCGACGTCGTCGCGCCTGACGCTGACGTCGGACAGACAGACGCCAGCGACGCGCTCGACGCCACGGGAATCGACGCTTCGGGAATCGACACGATGGCACCCGACAGCGCCGAACCCGACACGGCGCCGCCGCCGGCATGCGTCAAGGGAGCCTGCTGTGACAGCGACGCCGGCGCGTACCTGCCGGCAGGTACGCCGTGTGGTGCTGCGAAGCCGGATCAGTGGGCCTGCAGCGGGCAGAAACTGCAGTCGCGCAGTGTGCAGGGCGGTTGCTCGGGGGCGGACGCCGGCTGCGTCGGTGCCGAGATCTTGGGTCAATGGACGACGCAGAAGACGTGTTCGAGCGCAGAGACGTGCGACTCCAACCCGCCCAAGTGCAAGACCGTCGGGCCGACGCAACTGGCGCCATGCCTGCAGGGCAAATGCTGGCAGTCGAAGATCCCGCTGCCCACCGCCTGTGGCAGCTCGGTCAAGACCGAGAACTTCGGCTCGGGCAACTACAACGTGCATCGCTACATCGTGAACACACAAGCTAAAATCACGATCAACCTCTCGCTCGCCAGCACGGCCGGCAGCTTCAAGCCTGCCCTGATCATCCAGGACGCCGCCGGTAAGACCCTCTTCGATGGCCAGAACGGAACCGCGAATTCGGCGGTCGAGGTCAAGGCGATGAGCGCGTCAAAGACAGCGGGTCCAGCCAAAGTGCAGATCGCGACGACCACCGGGACGCAGCTCTACGTCTTCGTCACGGGCTGGGCCGCCATCGACAGCGGGTTTGGCCAGGGTCTGCCGACGACCATCAAATACGCCCTCACCATCGCGCTCGACTGCACGCCGACGCCGACCGGCAAACTGCAGAGCCCAGCCTGCTTTGACCCGAACAACGTCAAGGGGGGCTACTATTTGCTGCCCCAGTCCTGCCCATCGGGCCTCTACACCCGCAAGGCCGACGATTGCTCACGGGGTACCAAGCGCCTCATCGACGTGCTCTACACCGTCGCGGCGCGCAACAAGCAGGAACAACCCGCCTATGCTCCGCTGCACTTCAACGACCTGAATGAAGGCTCGTGCAGTGTGGTCGACCACCTGACCCACGACGACGGCACACACGCCGACGTTCACTCGGGCTGCGCGACCAACGTATCGTGCGCCGACAACGGTCCAGCGATCGCGTTGGCCAAGATGTTCATCGACACGGGTGAGGCCTGCGGCATCCTCTTCAACGACACTGGCGTGCAAGCTGTGGTCAACGCGTATTTTAGCGCGAAACACAAGTACAAACCGTGGGGCAGCAACTTCATGCGCACCGTGAGCGGGCACACCACGCACTTCCACGTGCGGGTGAAGAAGCCCAACGGATTGTGCAACTGAGCAACGGTTCCTGGACTTGACATCTGACACCTCTGGGCCGCGGCACGACCGCGCCAGCGAGCAGGATGAGTGGGACTGCGTGGACGAGCTGGTCGACGAGGAGACCTTCAGTCAGGCGGTGGCGAGCTAGCCGAGAGCTGAGAGGCCGCGGCGAGGGATAGCTGTGTCCGAATCACGGAAAAGCTTGAGTTTGTGGCTGGATAGTGGTCTGTTTGGAGCGATCTAGTGTCGGCGTAAGATGGTTTCTCCCTCGCTGGTGGTGCGCTCGGGGCCGGAGGTGGAGCTCTTTCCCTTCACCGATCACGGCGCCTGCGTCGTCTTTCTCGCCGACGCACGCAACGCCCTGGCCGATAGCGAGCCCAACGCCTCGGTGGCGGTGCTGACCCCCTCTCGCCAGCTGAGCGATCTCTATTTCAGCGGATTACAGCGCGGCGACGTGCCGCGGCTCCGACAGGTGACGCAGCAGAACTTCGCTTTTGCGCCAGGCGTCGAGGTCACCGAGGTCAGCGAGGTGAAGGGCCTGGAGTTCGACTATGTGATCTTGGTGGAGGTCAGCGCCGGGCGCTATCCCAACACCGACGCCGCCCGCCGGGTGCTGCATGTGGGCGCGACGCGTGCGATCCATCAGCTCTGGTTGACGAGCGCGACGGCGGTCTCGCCCCTGGTGCTAGAGGCCCGAGACCGGGCTGCGGAGCACGATGTGAAGTGTTGAATAATTCAACATGGCTTGGATCGTGAACAGTTTTCGCTCGCTTGCTCAGGAATTGATTAATATGATTTTTTGCAAAATCTATGATGAAAAATTTACT
>CALENB010000530.1 GCA_937910235.1 uncultured Myxococcales bacterium
ACGCCTTCGCCAACACGTTCTCAGCGAGTAGCATCCTGGCCATGAACTTTCCGCCCGAGACACCAATGTTGACCACCAAGCGCCTGACGTTGCGTGCCATGACCGCCGCTGACCTCGAGGATTTCGCCCGCGTGGTCACGCAATCCCCTGAACGCCCCGACCGCGACCCACGCCAAACGTGGTTGGCGGCCGAGGCCGGGTTCGCCGCGCGCGAGCTCATCTCGTGGGCGATCGCATGCGAAGGCAGCATGGCCGGGACCATCGGCTTCTACCGGGGATTCAAGGACGATGTCGGTGAAATTGGCTACATGTTGCAGCGGTCGTTCCAGCGCCGCGGCATCCTCACGGAGACGCTGCCCGCTGTCCTCGCCCATGCGTATGAATCGCTGGGGCTGCGGATGGTGGTCGCCTATACCGAAGACGCCAATGAGCCGTCGCTGCGGCTGTTGCGCCGCCAAGGCTTCATCAGGACCGAAACGGTCGATGGAAAATATCGGCGCTGGGAGCATGTTCCGCTAGCGCGCACATGTACGCGGCGGCCAGATGCGGACTTCCGGCCCGAGTTTCTGGGCAGCTAGCGCGACCGACGCCGACACAGCAGGGGCTCTCATGACCAAGCTCACCCACCTATGGCCGCTCATTCTCACGGTGGCGTGGACCGCTGCGGCCTGCTCCGCAAGCGCTGGTGGCGGCGGCGGCGGCGCCGGATATCCAGGTGGAGCGGTGGGCAGCCAATGTGCGCCTGAGGGGACGGGCGGGTGCTACTTCGCCAATGGTCTCGCCCTCACGGAGACGTGCAGCGGCGGCGTGTGGACCCAGCAACAGGTGTGCGACGCGGGGCGGTTTTGCGTAATGGACAGCGCGGGCCAAGCCGAGTGCGGCGGAGCGTCAACAGTCGATGACGACACCACGACCGCCACGTCGCAGGACGCCTCTAGCGGCGACGTGAGCGGCGACGTGAGCGCGGCGCAATCTGACGCCGGGAGCCCAACACAACCAGACATCGCCGCTGACGCCAACGCCGGTCCGAAGCCCCTGACGGCGCAAGGGGGGTTCGTCACCGCCATCGACGGTGGTCTCCACGGCGTGGACTACGCTGGGACGGCGGCCACCGCGTCCATGGTGCATCGGCTCAACACCAAACCAGGTGGCGTGGGGTGCGTGACCGCGCTGGACATCAGCGTCGCCCAACCAGGGGGCAGCTGTCGGCTCGACCTATCGTTCGTGGTTGGCTACGCCGGCCAAGGGCTACGGCTGGAGACGGTTCGATTTCACGCGCGGACCGCGGTCATGCAAGGCGGCAGCTTGATCAGCACGCTGCCCTGCAAGGGCTGGACGGATGAACCGAGCACGGGCCCGGTCGTGTATGAAAGCCAAGGGCCGGAGGGCACCAGCTCGATCGCCTCTCTAACCCAGCCGCAAGCCAGCCAAGTCCAGGCACAACTGCCCGATCAAGTGTTGACGGTCACGTTGGACGCGCCGGTGGTCATGAAGTTCGGCGCGCGTGAGTTCAGCCTCGACCTAGCGACGCTCCGGTTCGAGGGGCTGCTGACGAGCAAGGGCGATCCGACCGCGAGCTGTGTGAAGGCGGGTAAGCCGCTACCGAATTGGACCCTGGTCGACGTAAACCCGGGCAGCAAGGGCTACAAGAACGCGTACGGGTTGAACGCCTTTCCGGGCAAAAAGGTGGTCGTGGCCTTGGTCTCGGATTGGTGCAACTCCTGCCGCGCGCAGGCCCAGCTGATGCAGAAGCTCCAGGACCAAGCCAACGCCAGCGGCAAGGCAGACACGCAGATGGTGCTGATCGCCGACAAGCAAAAATCCGACATCTCACAACTAACGAAACAAGTGAAAAACATTCCAGTCTTCCTCGACACGGCGGCGGTGAATGCTTGGGCGCAGATGAACGCGCCCCACGCAGGCAAGTTCCAGGGCTCTCAGATCCGGAACTCTAGCTATGGTTTCGCCAAGAACGGGAAGGAGATCATGTACTTCGCGCCAAACGGTTCGGGCTCGCTGAACCTCACTGCGTTTCAGAATGCCGTCATGACCGTCATCAACGCCGCCGAATAGTCGTCGTTTGATGACTCTCCGCCCCTCATGACGTGATGGTGGAGCGCCGGGGTCGTCGCATGCTGGGAGGGTTGGAGGGTGGTGGAAAGTGGAGAGTGGTAATACCTGAGAGCGTCGGGATACAACCCCGAGTTCTTCATCCTTGGCCTTCAGAGCGGCTTCGTGTCACTACCCAAGGTAGGAGCCCAGTGCGGTAGTTCCGCTCGCTGGGATCTGCGCGGGGGCCGGCCTGTGAGGGCCGTCCCTACCGCGATCCTCACCTCCCCCTATGGGCCAGTGATGGACACCGTCAGCGTCTCGTCCAAGCTCAGCGTCTGGCGCTTAAAACCCGCCCCCGTGAAGGTGTGGCTGCCCTTGATGCGAACTTTGACGCTGCCGCCGATCTTGGCGCCGATGGTGTCGAGCACGGGCCCGTCGAACTGCGCTTGGACCTTGTAGTCGTCGAGCTTGCTGTGGGCCGCGGTGCCAACCAGTGAGAGGTCGAAGGCTTCTGCGTCGAAGTAGAGTTTGCGGACGACGCCGGCCTCGCTCGCGCGCAGGTCGACCGTCAGGTACAGCGTCGGGCCTTTGTCGATGTGTGCGTGCACGCTTTGCAGTACCAGGCCGTCGGGCAGGCTGGCGCGCTCGACCAGATCGATGACGCCGTTGCGGTCGACGTCGGCGAGGCCAATCTCCGCCCACGCCACGTCGTCGCTCAGTGGCTTGTCGCCGCTGGTGTTGGTGCTCATCAGCGCGTGGTCCCATTGCAGCTTGCCGCCGACGTCGGTGTAGAGATCGCCAGCGCCGAAGGTGTGCATCAGCTCGTGGGCCGTCAGCCGCGGCGCGTCGATGCGCTGCATGCCCACCCAGCCATTGGCGTAGACGTGGCCGACAAAGCCCTCAAGATAGACCTTCGGGTGCGACAGCACGACGATGTCGAAGTCCGTAAAATCAACGCCCTTACAACCGGCCGCCGCCATCGCCTGACCGACTTTGTCGCGCAACTCTGGATAGGGAAGATCTTTGGTTTCGTTGATGTTGACGCCGATCTGCAGCCCGGCTCGGACGGTCCAGTTGAACTGGAGAGGCGCGGTAATCGACGGCGTCGGGCCGAGCCTGCCAGCCAGCGCCGCGGCGAAGATCCCCTCGATTTGGGGCAGGCCGAGCGTGGTGCGGAGCGCCTGAGTCTCGTCGTCGCAGATCGCCGGGGTCCCGACGCCAGCGGCGTTCGCCACCACCCAGAGCACGCGCAGGTTGCCGAGCGCCATAGCGCGACCGATGCGGCTTTGCGGTGCTCGTGTCATGCAACGACCGTCGGCGCAGATGCCCTGCACGCAGTCGCTGTCGACGCAGCACGCCGCCGATGGATAAAATACGCCATCGCAGCAGCGGCCCTGCCCGTACTCCGGCGCCGAGGGCGGAAATGAGAAGCCGCCGCACGCTACTGCGTCTTCTCCCGCATACGTGAGCACGCTGACCACCGGCACGCCCTTACCGTTCACCAGCAGCTGGGCGACCTCGTGGGCGTGGTCGAGCAGGTCCCAGCCCGTGGCCTTCAAGGTCAGATCGACGTTAAGGGGAATGTCGCTCAGTGTCACGTTGGCGCCGAGGTTGAAGCTCGTCGCGATGAGGCTCCAATGCTTGCCGGCCTTCGCGCCGAGCGTCACCTCCACGCTGCCCGGTCCTGGTCGGCGCAGTCGCAAGCGCACCACATGGTACTCGCCGGTCTTGGCGCTCGCCGGCACCTGCAGTGGTTCGATGATGATATCGCCCATCGTCGCGGTCACGTTCGTTGGTTCCGGCGCTGCCGTCGGATGGCAGAGGCCGTGCAGCGGCGTTCGCGGACAATGAGGCGCCTGGGGCTGCGGCATGCACGTCCCCGCACACAAGCCGTTGGCGTCGAGCAACTGGTCGCAGGCGCTGGCGGCCGCGCACGCAGCGGGCGGGGGACTAGTATCCGCGGCGTCGGCGTCGGCGCCGGCATCCGCCGCGTCGGTCGGTTCGGTGGCGTCGGTGTCCTGCTGCCCAGCGTCGACTGCGGCGTCGGTGCCGGTATCAACTGTGGCGTCGGCGCTCGCGTCGAGCACGCCGCCGCCATCCACTGACGCATCCACCCCGCTCGGCGACGCTTCATTGCTGCAGCCGGCCGCCGCCATGAGCGTCATCGTCATCATCATCATCATCATTATCACAAGCCGTCGTCGCTGCCGCATGGGGACCTCCTTCGCACCCCGATTCAACTGCAGGAACCGTGCCGACACGCACCCTGGCGCGACATCATCGCGGATTCCCGGCGCCGTCTCAGGGTTGCCCCAGGATCACGCAGCGTCGACGAGGGCCGATATCGCCGCTGGCCGCCGATTTTGCCGAATTCCTAGACAGCGATAGTCGGATTTTTCAACACCGCTCGACCGGCGCTCGTCAACGTCGCCGCCCCCACCAAGCCCAGGATCAAGGCAGCAAGCGCTCACCACGCTCGGCGCCAAATAGCGCTTGCTCTACCTGACCATGTGCGGAACAGTCGTGCCAAGTCCACTAGCAGCAGCCGCGCCCATGCCCAACCCATCCAGCCAATCGTCAACGCCCGCGCGTGCCGCCGCACCATGCCTTGGGCAGGCTCTACTGCGTGGTGGCCTACTGCATGCGGGCCTCTTGCTGGGTGGTCTGCTACTTGGTGGCGGCTGCGAGTCGAGTTTTCCAGCCAACGCAATGGACTTCGACTTCGGAGACCCCGCAGTGTGAAGAGCCTGAACTCAGGCGGTGCCCGCATGGCCGGTATTGCCTGCCCCAGAAAGCGCCGGCGCCCTGTCCGCGTCGTGGACAACAGCCGCCGGACTATCGAAGCGTGTATGCCGCCGCTCTGGCCACCGCTGCTACGCCAGTGGGGATACCCAGCAATCCATTTCCCTGGGAAAACACCCCGCTCGCGGTGATTACCTGCCGGAAAGCGATCAATAACGGCCGGGGCACGTCGTTCAAGCTATGCAAGTCGTACTTCGGCTGGCCCCTCAACGCAGTGGCAGCCGCTTGCAGCCCATTCACATACAATTGGTCGTCATGCGAGGATAAAAATGTGGTAGCGGCTTGTTTGCACAAGGGTTTTCCGCCTTGGCTCATCTACTATTGCGACCAAGTGCCGCCCACAGATGTAGCTGGGGCATGCACGGACAACCCAGACGCCATTTGGTGGACAGCGCCCTGATCCCATCGCGGTAGCTTCCGACGGCAGCAGCTGGTCGGGTGTCGCCACGCATGTCCGAAGACGGATATGCGCGCCTGCCTAGAAGGCAACAAGGCCTGCGACACGCAGAGGAGGTTCGCCACCACGGCCTTGGTCGGGACTAATCCAGAAGTGGACAACTTAGGCCCGAAAGAATCGGCTATGAGGTGGGTGCCAGAAGTCGCGAGGCGAGCCGTGTCGAGCTAGGGTGAAGTCGCAGAAACAACGACACTCCACCACCCAGGCAACACACCATGAACAGCTGCTCAACTGGCCACCTCGCGACCTCTGAACTCGTCGACCTTAGCCTCCAGGCCGTGGCAAACCAAGAG
This sequence comes from uncultured Myxococcales bacterium, assembly GCA_937910235.1. Lineage (GTDB taxonomy): Bacteria > Myxococcota_A > UBA9042 > UBA9042 > UBA9042 > UBA9042. Next base: position 5,605 of record CALENB010000530.1, read on the forward strand.
AACTATGGCTCGGTCGCTCAACTTTCTAGGCAGTACAACGTGCATCGCCGGGTGGTCTACGCCATCCGTGCCTCGGCGTTTGCTTGTCTCGCCAAGGCCTTCTCCACACCGAAGGCGTCCACAACTGTCAACGTGACCGCTGGGCACGTGGCGCGTTGCGTGATCGTGCTTTATATGGTTGGGCGCTGCTCCATCTGGAGCATCGTCGGGATGTTGCCGATCCTGTTGCCTGGCGTGAAAGGGTGCGGCTTCGGGACAGTGCAGCGGTTGCTCGTTGAGGCTGCGTTGAAGGCCCAGCTGTTCAACAGCCGGATGGACCTTGGAGGCGTTAAAGCCATCGCTCTGGATGAGATGTTCAGCCAAGGGGATCCCGTTCTCGCCACTATCGATCTCGACACCAGCCTCATCGTCCAGTTGGAGCGCCGAGACCAGCGCACCACCGAGGATTGGCGGCAGGTGTTGACGTCATGCAAGCACCAAGGGCTCAACCCAGACGTCGCTGTGCGCGACGGCGGCGCCGCCATCGCGGCCGGTCTAGCCGCGGTGTTTCCGGACGTAGAGCAGCGTGACGACAACCTGCACGCGCAGATGGGCGTCACGAAGGTGATGCGCAAGGTCGAGAACCGCGCTTACACCCTAATTTCCCGTATTGACAAGACTAAACGTCACCTCGCCAAAGCTGAGGATCAGGCAAATTCCAGGCCGTTGCGTGTCGCCAAGCTCAAGGCAGATTTGCTCAAAGCGACCAAGCATTGCGACAGGTTGATGACTGAGCACGAGGAACTCACACGTCTTTGGCACCGCTTACGCGCAGCCCTGGAGCTTGTTGACGTCGCCGGCAACAAGCTGCGCGACAGCCGCGAGATGCAGCAAGAACTTGGAGCGGTGGCCACCACGCTATCAAGTAGCAAGCGCGGCGACAGCCGCAAGGCTGGCCACTACATCAAGCGTCGACTCAAAGGTCTGACCAGCCATGCCGACAGCGTGCACGCCGAACTGGAGCCTTTGGCCGAGGAATTCGGGCAAGAAGCGGTCGTATCGGCGATGGTGGTGCTACATCTGACCGAGCGGATGAAGCGCTGGCGGACGAGCAGCGCCAAACGCGAGCGGCTGGCACAACTCAAAGCGGCGCTCGCCGCGCTAAAGGCGACCGGTCGTGATGATGAAGTCCCGGCGGCTGTGCACCCTGTCTTCTACCGACGACATCGAGCGAGTAGCGCGATCGAGAGTATGAACGCCGCGTTGCGGCCACACTTGATCATCAGAAAACGGGTCACCGACGGGTTCCTCCACCTCTTTCAGGCCTACTCCAACTTGCGCGTGCGGCGGTGGGGTCGCTTCAAGTCGACCTCGGCATGGGGGTTGCTGATGGGCCAACCGGCCGGCGACTGGCTAACGCACCTCGGCTACCCGCCAGCGCACTAACTTAACCTCAGATGCAGTGATGTTTCGCAGCTCGTTTCCCGTCTCTGGGAGACGGGCATTTTGTGCTGCCTAAGTTGTCCAAAAATGGCGGGGTTTGGATCGGTCCCGTCGCGAGCAGCTCAACGTCGGGCGGGGGGGGGAGGAGGGGGCGGGTCAACTAATGTGTCGCAGGCATCCAGTCCAAACGCAGGTTGAGCTCTGTCGCAGGCCACTCAAGCGACACTGGCCCGTCGTAGATAACCATACGACCGCACAGCGCCACACGAAACGATTTGTACAGCCAGTACAGCGTCATCCCAACCCCTTCGGCCCGCTGGTCCTTTGCAAAAACCCACGTCGAGGCCTGCAGCATCACGCCAAACGGGACGCCCATCGCCGCTAGGTCGGAGTCGACGCTGACGCCGGCCTCAAGGCCATGACGGCCGATCCTACCGGTGAAGCTGTCGCTGTCCGGACCCGGCGTGAGGTAGCGGCCAAACGCTGTGGCGCTCCACCAACCGAAGCCGACGGCCACGGCGAGCCCTGGCGCGGCGCGAAGCATCGGATCGGCCCACGTGCGGTGTTGTGCCAAGGTACCGGCCGGGACCTCGAACGTCCGACGGCTTGAGACGACCGCGTCCAGCAACAGCGCCGCGTGTAGCCACGACCGACTGAGCGGCACGCTCCACGCCACGCCGACCTCGGCTTGTAGGTGGCCGTCAACGCCAAACGATGACCCCTGGCTCGGCGCGCTCCCAACGTCGAAGCTCGCCAGATCGAGGCGCAGGGCAGACCGCGCACGAAAACGCGCACCGATCGGCACCATCGCCCCGACGAGCAGCTGCCCGCCGCTGATCGAGTTGGCCACCGTGCCCGCATCGCTGGTGCTGCCGACGCCACCCTCCGCGGCGATCCAGGGACCCATCAGCGCGCTCGGCTGGTCGATCGCTAGCATCGGTCGGCGGCCACCGACTCGGTTGCTACCCCAGCCGCAGTCGGGCTGGATGCACGCGCCATTGGCCGGCGCGCAGAGGCCACACGTCGCGTTACAGCAACGCTCGTCGCCGCTGCACGTTGTTGGGCCGCATCGCTCGCCAGCGATCGCCGCGGAAACGCCGCAATTCAGGGCCGCCAGCGCGAGAATCGAGGCCGCGAAGCAACGGGCGGCGGATGGCCGGCCCCGTCGTCGGACCATTGGCCGGACGCCTGGAATCGCTAGAAAACCTGACACCAGCCCCCCCACGACTACATCGCCAGCGGCACGACGTCTGAACCCAGCAGCACAGCGTCGCGCGTCAGCAAGGGCACGTGATGCACCAAGCTCGTGGCCGCGATGAGCTCGTCGGCCGGGTCACTTTGGAAGTCGAGCAGCGCCGTCGCTCGCGCAACTTCTACGTCTACCGGCCAGACGGTACAATGGCGGAGCACGTCCAGGAAGTCTGGGTCATCCAAGGACATCTGCAGACGTCCGCGCCGAACGAGCGCGTGGAGCTCCCACAGCACCATCGCCGAGATGCCCCACGGGTGCGCTTGGAGCAGCGCCCGCTCGCGCGTCGTCAACCGCCCGTCGAGCGCGCGAACGAGGATGTGTGTGTCGAGGTTCAGCATCGTCGCCTTGCCGTAGAAATCGAAGACGGGGGCTATCGAAGAGGGGGGCGATCGAAGAGGAGGTCATCTTCAGGCGTCCACGTCGCCGCTGCGCTCTCATCATCGCCGGCGTTCACACGCCCACGCATCACACCGATGAACGCCGACATCTGCGCGCCCTGACGGAACGGGAGCAGCCGCGCCACAGGACGTCCGTGCTTGGTGAGGATGAGCCCCTCGGCGGGGACGTCGTCCAGGATGCCCAGACACTTGGCCTTGAACTCCGAAGCGCCCATCTCTTGTGCCTTCTGCATGGCGCCTCCTCGCTGGCGGGTGCCGCCCTCTTCTTGACGGCTCCCGGCATTATAGCCAACCAGATTGACCGGTCAATATATTTGACCAGTCGCAGGCGTCTTTCCGCAAAACCGTCCAACTGCCTACTTTCGAGCGCGGCGTCTTCGGGAGACATGTCTGCGGAGGGGCGCACCGGAGAGGGTCTACCCATCACGGCGAGCACTCAGCGCCCGTGCGCTGAAACCCCGGAGATCCAAGCTTTCAGCACACCGGCCGTGGGTTCGGCCCCCACCTTCTTACGGACATCGGCAAGCAGCGCCTCGGCCGCCGCGTCGACCACGTCACTCGGCAGCGGCGTTCGACGAAACGACAGCTGCAGACCGCCCAGGACGTGCCGCGAGCGCGGGTAGGCGCCGTCCGATCGCTGCAGATCAAGTGACACAGCGCCGTCGGCCGACTTGAGGTCCGGCGTCAGCTCGTCGCCGTGGGCCTCAAACCGCACGATTCGCAGTCCGCGCGCGACCACGTCTCCGAGCCGCCACGGCCCGTACGCCGCCTGCCCTCGCGCGGCGCATTGGCCATGGTCCGACACTGGAGCGGCGCCCTCAGCGGCGGTCCACCCCAACGCGCGGGCTACAAACGGCGCGAGCCGCCGGCCGTGGTGCCGATTGCCCGCCGCGGTCGGGTGACCGTCCACCGGAAACGAGACCTCCAGACCGTCGGGAACGCAGTCGTCAACGAGCGTCGTGTCGCTCTCCGGCGTGACCGCCTCAGAAAGCCACGGTTCAATGCCGTCATACACGTACAACAGCGTCGCTGGGCCCTGCTCGATCCGCAGCTCAGCGAGGAACAGCCGTAGATCGGCGCTGGCCTGCGCGTGGCCCTGAGCTACCTCGGGCTGATTTACGGCCATGCGTGTGAACGCTGCGGTATAGGGGCCGAAGAGCCACGCCAGCACGCTGTAGAGGCTCGGTCTTCGCGCGTCGACCGCCTGGCGCTGCGTGCCCCAGCGATTCATGTCGTTGGGCAACAACAGGCAGACGATGACGACACGCGCGCCGTAATGACGGGCTGCGAGCCTCGCCACCGCGACATGACCCG
>CALENB010000531.1 GCA_937910235.1 uncultured Myxococcales bacterium
GAACGCAGGACGTACGGGAAGACCTCCTCGGAAGGAAGAATCGGCTTCAGACCACGACGCGCGAGCTGACCGTGGCCAATCTCGCGACGACCCGCGCCACGAAGGAACTTCACCTCACCGACCGAGAAGGGCAGGAAGTTGTAGTGCAACATGAAGCGACGATTGCTCATGCCACCCAACAGCTCCATCCGCTGATCGTCCGAACCCGTGCCGAGCGTCAGCGCCACGATGGCCTGTGTCTCGCCGCGGGTGAACAGCACCGAACCATGAGCGCGCGCGAGCACGCCCAACTCGATCGAGATCTCGCGGACCTGATCGAGCTTCCGGCCGTCAAGGCGGGTCCGCGTCTCGATGATCTGATTGCGGCAGAACTCCGACTTGAAGCCACCGACGATGCCCTTGATGTCGCCTGCCCGGTCGGGAAAGCGCTCGGCCAAGTCAGCGACGGCGTTCTTCTTCACCAAGTCGGTGGCGGCGTACCGCTCCATCTTTGTCGGGATCGTCGCTGCCGTGGCCATCTTGTCGAAGGCGACCTCACGGCATGCAGCGACGAGCTCCTCGTCAACGGCCTTCGGCGTGTGGCTGAACTTCGGCTTGCCGATCTCAGCGACCAGCTCGTTCACCAGGGCGAAGAGCGGCTTGGCGACGTCGTCAGCGAAGAGCAGGGCATCAACGATGACCTCCTCAGCGATGAACTTGGCCTCACCCTCAACCATCACCACGCCCTTGGGGCCAATGGCGACGACGAGGTCGAGATCGGACTCCTCGCGCTCGGCGAAGGTCGGGTTGGCGATGAACTTGCCGTCGATCATGCCGACGCGTACGGCGACGACCGGGCCGGCCCACGGCACGTCCGAGATCGCGACGGCGGTGAAGGCGCCGAGCATGCCGATGACGTCGCCGTCATTGACCTTGTCGAAAGACATGGTCGTCGCGATCAACTGCGTGTCGCACATGAACCCGTCGGGGAACAACGGGCGCGCGGGACGATCGATCAGGCGGCTGGTGAGCACTTCCTTCTCGGTCGGGCGACCCTCGCGGCGGAAGTAGCTTCCGGGGATGCGACCAGCAGCGTAGAACTTCTCCTGGTAGTCGCACATCAGCGGGAAGAAGGGCGCGTTGGGCTTCGGCTTGCCGGTGCTGCAAATGGTGCAGAGCACGGACGTGTCGCCGTAGGTGATGAAGATCGAGCCGTTGGCCTGCTTGGCCACCTTGCCCGTCTCAATCGTGAGGGTGGTCCCCCCGAATTCAATCGACTTTACGATGTGGGTCATACTTCTCTCCTCGCCGGACGTTCACCGGCGGATGCAAAAATCTACTCTCTAGAATCTTCTGGTTTCCGCTGACAGAGGCCCATACACAGCGTGCTCGCCTCCCATACTGGGGACGAGCTGCGCTGGACGGACTCAACTTATCTTGGGCGGAGGCGACTTCCACGCTGGGTCGCCATGGCTGCGTCGCCGTGAAACGACAACCTACTTACGGAGGCCAAACGTCTGCAAGATGCCACGGTAGCGGACGACGTCCTTGCCGCGGACGTAGTCGAGCAAACGACGGCGGCGGGCCACCAACTTCAGCAGACCGCGACGGCCATGGTGGTCGAGCTTGTGTACCTTGAAATGCTCGGTCAAACCGATGATCCGCTTGGTGAGCAGGCCGATCTGAACCTCCGCGGATCCCGAATCTGCGGCGTGCAGTCCGTGGGTCTTGATGATGTCAGCCTTCTCATGTGCGTGCAGCGCCATGTTGTTCTTCCTTCAGCTTCTTCGTCGCCTGATTGGCGCTCGCTTGCTGCGATGGGTGCGGCGGGCAAGTCTGCCCTGCCGCCAGTGGGATAGCCTGGGCGCGACCGGGTCGCGACGGCGCGGAAGTCTACGGCCGGAACGTGCCGAAAGTCAAGGACTGAATCCCGGCTCCACCGCGTGCGCCGCTGCGACGAGGGCTCGGAAGGCCGGCGCGCCGTCTTCACGCAGTCCTCGCACGACCCTGAGAATCAGGCCCGCTTCGCCCTGCGCCACGCTCGCGACGCAGATCCCTTGGCCGTCTGGTCCAAGAATGAGCGCGGCGTCGCTCGCCTCAGCGCCAGGCGGTGCCGCCGGTCGCTTGCCGTCCACAAGCGCGACCGTCGCAGCGGCGTCGACGGCTAGCACGGGCAACGTCCGACCCAACGCCGTCTCCAGCGGCACGAGCAACGCCCTACGTTCGGCTAGGCCCACACGCTCGACTTCGTCCAAGTCAACGCAACCTTCGAGTGAAAATCCGCTCGAGCGCAGCCGCTTCAGACCGTACAGGTGTGCCGCGCTGCCAAGATGTGCCCCTAAATCGCGTGCCCAGGCACGGACGTAAAACCCTGGCCCACAGTCGACTTCGAAGCGCGCCTCCGATGCAGCGATCGTCAGGGTACGCACCGCGTCGAGTCGTACCGGCCGCGCCGGCCGCGCGATCGTCTCACCGCGATGAACCCGTTCGTAGTCCCGTACACCCTCAAACTTGAGCGCGCTGACTGCAGGCGGAACCTGGGCGATCAGCCCACCAACATCCCGTTGTGCCGCCAAGTCGAGCGAAGCCATCGTCCATGGGCTCGGCAAGGCGGCGCTGCGCAACGTGTCGCCCTGTGCGTCATCGGTGTGGGTTGCGGTTCCGAATCGGACGTCGGCCAGATAGGTCTTGTGGCCATCCGTCAACCACCGAATCACCTTGGTCGCCCGACCAAAGGCCAGCACCAAAACCCCCGATGCATCGGGATCCAGCGTGCCAGCGTGGCCGCACCGGCGTTCCCCAAACAGGTACATCGCGCGATTCACCACCGCGCGTGACGTGACTCCGAGTGGCTTGTTCACCGCGAGGATGCCGTGAACCACGGCGGGGCGTCGTCGCGCCATCCGGCTACTCGCCGGTCGTCACGCCATGTGCAGGCGCTCGTCCCGACACTTCAGCCGAGTCCTCGACCGCTGCGTCCGACGTCAGACGTGGAGCGCCGACGGCCGGGCCATCTACGGGTAGCTGCAGCGGGCCGCCGCGCTCCTCCTCCAGGATCTCTCGCACCCGTTTCATCTGCGCGTACTCTCGGTCGTACGAGAAGACGATCTTCGGCGCCTTGCGCAGCTGCAGCACGTCGCACAAGACGCGCGCGACGTATCCCGCAGCGTGATCCAGCATCAGTTGCGCTCTCTCGGCGCTGCCATGCTCGTCGGTGCTCTGGTCGTCGTCACAGCTTGGCTCAACCTCCCCAGTCAGGGTCGGTGGCCGCTCCTTCATGACGAATCGGATGCGAAGGTGGCCCATATCCGCTGCGAGCTTGGTATCGGTCACCTGAATGTGACGCGCGAGCGGGCTAGTCAGCTCGAATTCGATGATTCGCTTCACTTCGTCCTGCATCAGAGAACTGATGCGGTCCGCTCGTGTGAACGTGGGCCTGCGTCGCATGGTTGCCTTCTCTGGGGAGCCTTCGATGGAGAGCCATCGCTGAGGAGCCGGTGCTAGACGCTACTCACCAGCGGGACGGTAGGACTTCGTCATCTCAAGCTTGCGAGGCGTCTTCTTGATCTCGAAGCACTGGATGATGTCGCCTTCGCGGAACTTACCGAAGCCTTCCAAAGAGATGCCGCACTCGTAGCCCGTGGCCACGTCCGGGACGTCCTCTTTGAAGCGCTTGAGTGTGCTGCAGCTGCCGACCCAGAGCTCCTCCTCACCACGGTTGAGGCGCATACGCTGGTTGCGGAACATCTTGCCATCGGTGACGTAGCAACCCGCGACCGATCCGGCCTTGGCGATGTGGAACACCGCGCGCACCTCGGCGTGGCCGTGAACGACCTCTTCGATGGTCGGCTCAAGCAGGCCTTCCAGCGCCGCCATGACATGGTCGATCGCGTCGTAAATGACCGAGAAGGGCAGGATCTCCACTTCCAACTCATCCGCGAGACGCTTGCCTTTGGCCTCGGGCTTCGTGTTGAACGCCAGAATCATCGCGCCTGAGGCGGCCGCGAGCTGGATGTCGCTCTCGGTCACGCCGCCGACGGCGCTGTGCAGTACACGCACCTTGACGTCCGGGTGCTCCAACTGCGTCAGCGACTGCTTGAGGGCCTCGGCCGAGCCGTGCACATCAGCCTTGATGATGATGTTGAGGTCCTTCTGCGCCGCCGCCTCCATCTGCTCGAACATGTTGTCGAGGGAGACCATGGTCGTCTGCGCGGACTTCTTCTCTTTCGCCTTGCCGACGCGGTGGTCGACGATGGCCTTAGCGCTCTTCTCGTCGGGTGTGACGTAGAAGTGATCGCCAGCGGCGGCGATGCCATTCAAGCCGATGATCTCCACTGGCGTCGAGGGACCGGCGGTCGCCAGATTCCTACCGGTGTCATCCATCATGGCGCGAACACGGCCGTAGACCAGCCCGCTAACCACGTAAGCGCCCTTCTTCAACGTGCCTTCTTGGATGAGCATGGTCGCAACCGCGCCGCGCCCACGCTCAAGGCGCGCTTCGATCACGACACCACGAGCATCGCAGTCGTCTTTCGCTCTGAGCTCCATCACCTCGGACTGAAGCGCCAGCGTCTCAAGCAGGTCGTCGATGCCTAGACCCGTCTTCGCCGAGACCTCGACGGCCGTCACCTCGCCGCCCCACTCTTCGACAATCAGGCCATGCTCAGCTAGCTCGCGTCGGACGCGCTCCACGTCGGCGCCGGGCTTGTCCATCTTGTTGATGGCCACGATCACCGGAACACTCGCCGCCTTTGCGTGATTGATCGCCTCGATGGTCTGCGGCATGACGCCGTCGTCCGCGGCGACGACCAAGACGATGATATCGGTGGCCTGCGCACCTCGAGCCCGCATCGCCGTGAAGGCCTCGTGACCGGGGGTATCGAGGAAGACCACTTCGCCACCACTGGCCGTCGTCACCTTGTAGGCGCCGATGTGCTGGGTGATGCCACCGGCTTCGCGCGCGGCAACTCGCGCCGACCGCACGCGGTCGAGCAGCGACGTCTTGCCGTGATCCACATGGCCCATGACCGTCACAACGGGGGCGCGGATGTTGCCTTCGACGACCTTCTCGTCGCCTTGGCGCAAGTAGGTCTCGAGATCGAACGCGACGTTCTGTGCGGTGAAGCCGAAGTCGGCCGCGACGAGCTCGACGGTGTCGAGATCCAGCGTGTGGTTGATCGTGGCCATGATGCCGAGGTCGAACAACTTGCGAATGACTTCCGTCGCCTTGACCGACATCTGCTTTGCCAAGTTGGCGACGCTGATGGTGTCTTCAATCTTCAGGATCCGCTTCTCCGCCTTTGGCACAGAAGTGGGCGCCGGATTGGACGACATCGTCCTTTTGCCGCGCTTCTTGTTGCGTCGGCGATCGCCAAGTTGGCCTGCATCACGATGGCGGTCGTAGATGACCTTTCGGCCACGCCGTCCGTCGTCGCGCATCTGGCTCTGCGGGACCTCACGACCGTTCCGATCAAAGACCGGTGCGGGCTGTGCGCCTGGCGCAGCGGTCGACGGGGCGCCAGCCGCCTGCGTCGCGGGCTCCGGTGCGGGTTTGGGCCGCGGAATCGCCTTCGGAATGTTGACTAAGGAGTCAGGCATCTTCAGACGCTTCAGTCGTGGGACGCGGCGCTCGCTCGGCAAGCGCTCAACCGGAGCGTCAATGGCCTTGCCGATATCATGGAGGCCAAGGTGAACCGGAGCGGCCGCTTCAGCAGCGCTGGCCGCGGCGCTCGCGATGGCCGCCGCCTCAGACTCGGCGGTAGATGGTGCGATGGCGGCGATGATGACTGTGGCTGTCCGTTCAGGCTCGGCCGGCGCGACAACAGGCTCAGCAGCCGCAACGGCTACAGCCGCCGGCGTCGGCGCAGGCGCAGGCGCAGGCGCAGGCTCGGGCGCCATACCGACGATTCGAGGGACGGGTCCCTCTTCGATCGGCTCTACCTGGGCCTCGACGGCAAGGGCGCCGCGGGCGGCCGCGACACGCACGTCTCGCTCAGCTGCGGCGGAAGCATGATCCACTTCGCGCTGCGCGGAGGCGACCTGTTCGGCTGCGCGTCGCTGCTCGGCAATCTCCCGCCCTGCGGCGGCGATCTGGGCGTCCATCTGCTCTTCACGCGTGATCATCGTGCGCGGCTGCATCTCGGGGGGCAAACCGAGCGCGTCGGCGCTCACACGACGAAGTCGCGGTTGCGTCGCCGGCGATGCAGATGCAGCAGGCGTGGCGGTTGCCTGCGCAGCGGCGCCGGCAACACGCGGAGCTGCGCCGCTCGCCTCCCCGGCGGGAGCCGAGGTTGCGGCCGCTTCGGCGTCCGGTCGCCGGACACGGCGTCGTACGACGGTGCCCTGACCAGCGCGGCGGCGGGTTTCTCCGGTCTCTGCGCGATCGCGGCCGCGAGCCACCGGCTTCAAAAGCCGACGGATTTTCGCTGCCTGCTCGGCATCGAGGCGCGAAAAGACCGAGAACACGATGCCATGCTCCGCGGCTTTCGCGACGAGTGCGCGGTCACTTAGACCCAGCTCTTTGGCCAGATCAGCAACGCGTGTCGTGCTCGTAGCTGCCAAGGTCGGTCCTCCTGGTGTCATTGAACACCGGAATCAGAGGCGGTTTGAACGACCGCTTCGAGTCGCGCCAACGTCTTGCCCCAGGCGCGCAGGCGCGCATCCTGGACGGCAAGTCCCCGCCGTGCAAGCCCGCCTTCGCGACGTCTGATACGTCCCTGGGCGAGCGAAGTCGCCTGGCAGAGCGCTCGCGCTGCTAGGCTGTCTGCCGTCATCTCAAGTTTGAGACGACCGCGTATGGGTCGCAGCGCACGGGAGGCGCACTGCAAGTCGGGGCACGTGTACAGCCCCCGACCACGACTGTCACGGTGTGCGGTGACTTTAGATGCCGCAAGGCGGCTTCCAAGCACCCCTGTCACACGTACGCCATCCGCCGCGCTCGCAGTCAGACGCACCAGCGTTGACTGTGGCTGTCGTTGTCGACAGCCGGCACAAGTTCGAATCGGTACGTGCACTGACACCGTGTCCACTCCGAAGACCAGCTATGCGCCGGCCTCGTTCTGAGCCTTGTCCGACGCTTCCGCTGCATGAACCGCTGCGGAGAGCGCTTCGGCGGCCTGGCGGGCCCGGCCTTCGTCTTCTTTTGCACGACGCGCTTCCGCCTCGCGCTCCTGCTTCACTTCGTAGGCAATCTGCTGGATCTGTAGCGCCATGTCTTCCGAAATTCCGGGGATGGAGGAGAGATCCTCCACGTGGGCGTTGAGCAAGTTGTCCGGGCTGTGGAAGCCCAACTTGAACATGTAGGACGCAAGCGACTCGTCGAGCCCCGGAACGACCTGCAGGCGCTCGGAGAGCACCTCCATCATCGCCTCGATTTTGCCTTCCGAGTGGATGTCGATGCGCCAGCCCACGAGCTGGCTCGCTAGGCGCACGTTCTGTCCGCGGCGACCGATCGCCAACGAGAGCATGTCGTCGGGCACGATCAGCTCAATCGTCTGGTTGTCCTCATCGATGAGCACACGGCTCACCTCTGCGGGCTGGATGGCGTTGCAGACGAACTTCGCGACGTCTGGCGACCAGGGCACGATGTCGATCTTCTCGCCCCGCAGCTCCTGAACGACCGCTTGAACGCGCGACCCCTTCATTCCGACGCAAGCGCCGACCGGGTCGACATCACTGTCGCGTGACGCGACGGCGATCTTGGCGCGCTCGCCCGGCTCACGGGCCACCGCCTGAATCTTGACGATGCCCTCGTAGATCTCGGGGACCTCAAGCTCAAACAGCTTCTCGATTAGGCGCGTATCTGTGCGACTCAACACGATCTGTGGTCCACGTGACTCGCGTTTGATGTCTTTGACATAGGCCTGAACCCGGTCACCAGCGCGGTACGACTCGCGTGGCATCTGCTCGCGAACTGGCAGCACGGCCTCCGCACGGCCCAGGTCAACGATCACGTTGCCGCGCTCGAATCGGCGTGTGATGCCGGTCACGAGCTCGCCCTTACGGTCCTTGTACTCGTTGAAGACCACATCACGCTCAGCGTCGCGGACGCGCTGCATGATGACCTGCTTGGCCGTCATCGCAGCGATTCGGCCGAACTGTGCGCGCGCGGTCTGGATCTTGAGGATGTCGCCGAACTTGCGGTCTTCTTCCTCGGCGCGATCGCGATCCTTGTCGAGGTAGAAGATCTGGAAGCCGAGCTCGTCGTCGAGCTGGACGTCCGGATCAACCAGCATCGCCTTGGTTTCCGGTAGCTCACGCGTGAGGCTCGTCATCTCGTCGTCCGGTACGACGACGAGGTACATCATGAGCTCCACTTCACCACTGTCCTGGTTGAAGGTGGCTTCCATCTCGCGGTCCGCGCCGAAGGTCTTCTTCGCGGCCGACAGGATGGCTTGCTCGAGCGCCTCGACGAGGACGGCACGATCAATGCTCTTCTCTTTCGACACTTGGTCGATGATCTGGTTCAGGCTGCCCACCATCATCACATCACTCCTCGTTTTGCAGCAAACACCGCTTAAATCTCGTCCGGGGCATCGATGCCCTCAGCTTCCGTGTGAACGGTCCCGCGTTTCACGCGTTCCGCCTGTTGTTTCGCGCCGAGCTGTTGCCACTGCTCCAGCGTAGGGTCCAGCACCGCGCGTTGCACCGCAGCGAAGGCCAGCGTCTCACGCTTGTTGCCGTCGGTGACGAGCACCAACTCGTTCTCTGTCGTGCCGCGCGCGAGCTCGCCAATCAGCGTTCTTCGCGGCGCATCTGGCTGCTCAGGCAGGGTAATCCGTGCCCGCACGCCCTCGAAGCGGCGAATGTCGTCCATGTGCCGGAGGAGACGCTTCATCCCAGGGCTGGACACCTCAAGATCGTAGGCACCCGTGATGGGGTCTTCAACTTCAAGTACCGCGCCGATCTTCCGCGAGACGCTGGCGCAGTCATCGACGACGACCCCGCCCTCGCCCGGTAGGCTATCAATGTACAGCTGCAGGCGCATGCCTCCGTGGGGGGAGCGCAGCATTCGAAACTCGATCAGATCCAGGCCCGCCGCGGCGATGATCGGATCGATCACAGCACGCAGGGCAACCTCAAGGTTCTTGCCCTTGGGTTTCGCCGTCGCGGGCGCTTCTGGTTCTGGCGGGGTCTCTGTCATCTCTACTCAGTTGCCTTGTCCGACCTTGGTCGCGGTTCTCTCTGCTCTCTCTGCTCTCTCTGCTCTCGAACCGGCCCGCCGGCGCCGCCCCAAGGCGCGACACAAACGGCTCCTGCCGTTCGCACCCACCTGTGGGAGCGACCGCCTGTCTCTCGTCGAAACCGGGCAGGTCGGGTGGTCGCGCAAGGACAGAGCGTCCTTGCGCGACCACGGGATGCGAGCGCGTCAAGCTCACGACCGGCGAGTCGCCGGGTCGGGATTCCAGTGCGCCGGTCCAGTCCAGAATGCGGGCTGGGCACACGGTTGGAAGCCGCGATGCTTTGGAGGCGGCACCCGGATTCGAACCGGGGATAAAGGATTTGCAGTCCTCTGCCTTACCACTTGGCCATGCCGCCGAAGCGACGCGCTAGATATCGGATCCACCCTGGGAGGTCAACCCTCGCGTCTGCTTTTTACGGGCCGATGACGACTCGCGCCGGCGCCACGCCAGTCGGTCTCAAAGCGCGTTGTTTTCGTTATGGCTGTTTTCGAGGTGACAGTTCTCGAGGTGACAGTTCTCGAGGTGACAGTTCTCGAGGCGACGGTTCTCGAGGTGACTGTTCTAGACGTGACCGGGCTTCAGAGCGAGCTAGCTTCGATGCGCCATGCCCCACCTTCCGCTTCATCACGACGAAACGTGATGGGCGTGGGCATCCGTGTACGCGCTCGGACGAAGAACTTCGCCTGTTGCGTCCGCTCAGTCACGGGGCTTGGCGTCATGCGTGTCGTCTCGAAGCTCCCGACTGCTTGATCTTCGTTGAGGTAGATCGTGACGTTGCGGCGGAGCTGTTGCCACGTATAGAGGCGCAGGCTCTGCTCAAGCAGCGGTGTACCGCGACGATTGGTGTGAATCAGGGCTGCAAAGCGCGCGAACTGCTCGTCCGCTTCTTCGTCGTCGTCCGGCACAGGCTGAAGGGCGAGCTCGAACGCGGCGCTCAGCAGGCTGCGCATCGCCTGAACGGGGTCGGCCTCTGGGGCACCGACGGCCGCGGCCGTCGCCGTTCCGACGGCCACCGCGGCGGTCACAGCTGCGACCTTGGCTGTCGCGGCGTTTGGGGGCGCCGCGGCGGCAGGGGACAAGCCGTCGACTTGCGACTGAAGTCGGTCGACCAAGGCTCGGAGCGCGTCGACCTCAAGCGCGAGGGTCTCGACAGTCCGTGCGGTGCCAGCGGGCGTGCCGCTCAGCTCTGTTGCGCCTGTTGCGTCTGTTGCGTCTGTTGCCACGATAGTCCCCAGGTTTAGGTGCGGCCGCAGCTTAGCGACCCGCTTGGAGACGAGCAAGGCAGGTCAGGTAGTCCGCGGTGCGAAGCAGCTGGTAGTCCGGCTGAATCTGAGGCTTCGGCACTTTCGTGGCGATCTTCTTGGCCTTTCCACTGCGCGCCACGCACTTCTCAAGCGCGGGGACCATCTGTGCCATCGGCGACTTGCCAGGTGGATCGATGGGCTCGAGGTGGTTGGTCAGGTTCTCTTCGCGGAATCCGACGTGCATCTTGCCGTCGACCTTGGCCGGAATCGTGATGTCCGGGTGCACACCGGTGACCTGGATCGTCCGACCTGAGGGGGCGTAGTACCGCGCGACGGTGAGCTTGATGTAGTAGTCGAGGTGTAGCGCCGGCTCAAACAACGTCTGCACGCTGGCCTTGCCAAATGTGCGCTGCCCCACGACGAGACCGCGACCGTTCTCCTGAATAGCGCTCGCGACGATCTCGCTGGCGGACGCAGACCCGTCGTCGACGAGCACAATCAGCGGGAAGTCGAAGTCTTCATCATCGGCGCTGGCGCGATGGACCTCCGCGCCGCCACCGCGTTTCATGCGACGGCGGCTCTTCACCGTCACGACCACCCCTCGCTTGAGGAACATGTCGGCGATGTCGATCGCGCGGTTGAGTAGGCCACCGCTGTTGCGCCGCAAGTCCAAAATCAGCCCTTTGAGCTTGCCGCCCGGGGCCTTCTTCGACAGCGCGGCGATCTTGCTGCGGAGGTCTTTCGTCGAGTCAGGCACAAATCCGGTCATCTTGATGTGCGCGATCCCCGAGTGGGTCCCAAGCAGCTTTCCGGTGACGTTTGTGATCGGAATGTGCGCGCGCTTGATGCCGATGACGATCGGTTTGGGCTCGCCCTCGCGCACGATCGTGAGTTTCACCACGGTGTGTTTCTTGCCGCGGATTCGCTTCACGACTTTGCCGAGAAGCCACCCGCGAATATCCACGCCGTCGACCTTGAGGATCTGGTCACCCGCTCGCACGCCCGAAGTCCACGCTGGCAGCCCCTCCATGGGGTTCTCCACGATCGTCCGCTCTTGGCGCTGCGTAAGCACAGCCCCGATGCCTTCGAACGAGCTGTCTTGGGTCCGTCGGGTCGATTCGTCCCACTGCTTGCGCGGAATGACGGCGGAGTGCGGGTCGAGGGCGTAGAGATAGGCCGAGGCGGCGGCGAGCCAGGCGCGATTGATGTCGGGTTTCCAGTCGCGACGGAGCCCATCGTCCTCTGGCAACTCGGCGTAGAGCGCTGGCGGCGGGCCTTTGGGCTTCTTGATCTTGGCGGGGCTCTTGCCGATCGTCGCAGCCTGCCCCGATGGTGCGCGCTCCTTGGCGACGAGCGGGCCGCTGGGGTCACCTGCGACCGCCACGCGTACGCGCGATTTGTCCGATTTCGCAGGCTTTGAGCCAGTTGAGCCGCCCGCGACGGTCCGTGCCTGGGCGGCCACGGCGGACGTCGCCCCCTTGGCAGCCTTCGGCTCAAGCGCCGCCTTGGCAGCGCGCGCCGCCTCCTTCGCCACGCGAACTTTGGCGTCCTTGACCAGCTCGGTCTTTACAAACGCCAAGACACACGTGAAATGCGACTTGGTGAACGCCAGCGGCGCCCAGGCATCGCGGTAGGCTTGGTAGCGCTTCTTGCTCTTGGCGCGCAGATCCAAAATCTCTTGATCGGTGAGCCGACGCTCAGGCCGCTCTTTGCGCATGTGTTTCAGGTATGCCAGCCCCGGCACACGGTGGATAACGACGCCCGCGTACGGCTTGCCACCACACGCGAAGCTCTTGAACTCTCCGTCGAGGCGCCCTTCTTCGTCCGGGTCGCGGCGGCGTGCGGTCATGAACGCGGTTGGGAGCAGCTCGGCCGATGGCTCCAGCATGCTGAGCGCGCTGTTGGCGGCGGCGACCCATGCGCGCCGCTTGTTGACCTCGGTGTCGATGTAATACGTGGCGACGTAGTCGGTGACCTCTTCAAAGTTGTGGTCGTCGAAGCGCACACCCTTCCAGTAGTCCACCGGTTCGTCACTGTCCTTGGCGGCCGGCGCTTCATCCTTCCCGGCGGCAGTCGAGTGCACCGGCGCCTTCGAACTGGCGAACGTCTCGTCGCTCGCTGCAGCCAGGGTGCCGGCGGTGCGTGCCGTGCCGCTGGGATCGGGCTGCTTGCTGCAGCCGCCTAGGCAGCCCATCGCCACAAGCAAGCTTGAGAGCAGCAGCGTGGCGCCCCGCGTGGCGAAAACAAGACCGTCGTTTCGGTCGATGAGCGTGACACGTTGAGCCATCATCGATGCTCCTTCGGCTGCATAGCGGAGCGCCGCCACAGCGTGTGGTGGCAGCGATTGCCTGCGCCGCTAGACGTTGCCGATCCCGTAGTCGCCGCGCAACCGTGCACAACTTGGGTGTCGAAAGGCGGCTTGCACGCCGGCCACGCTCGGCGTTGGTGTGAAGGCGCGCGCACGCATCGCCCGAACCCGCCCGATGGCGTCACACGCGCGCCCTGCAGGAGGGCCGCCGTCGAACAGGATGCGCGCAGCTTCATCAATCGACTCCTCCAGGGCGTCCTCACGTCGACAGACCAGAAACAGGTCCACACCGGCATGCAATCCCAGTCGCACGCTCTCTGCAAAGGAGAACGTCTCAGCCACACCTTTCATTTCCAGGTCGTCGCTGACGATGACGCCGTCGAACCCACAGTGCGTCCGAAGGAGAGGCGTCAGCAGCGTCGGTGACAACGTCGCTGGCAGCCGTGCGTCGAGCGTGCGAAACAAAATGTGCGCCGTCATCACCATAGCCATTTCTTGCGCGAGCGCCGCGAAAGGACGCATCTCGACCGCCTCCATCCGCGCAAGGTCGAAGTCCAGAACGGGCAGCGCAAGGTGGCTATCGGTGTC
>CALENB010000532.1 GCA_937910235.1 uncultured Myxococcales bacterium
TTCGACCACCACGGCAACTGTGTGCGCCACGCCACCCTCTCGACCTGCGAGATGGCGCTTGATGCGGTCCACGTGGGCTTGAGTCCAGGTGATCTGACCCTCTACATCAATGACCTGGACGCCGACACGGTGCTCTCGACGTGGCTGCTGCTGCAGCCCGACGCCGCGGCTTCTGACGGCGTGGTCTGGGCGGTCAGACGGGCCGGCAGACGCGACGCCCTTGGCCCAGCGGCGAGAGACGCGGGTTTATGCCCAGCGTTGCAGTGGGCGCTAGCGCCGATGAACAGTCGGCATCCCGGTCTGCGAAGCGAGGCGCTCGACGTCTGGTGGGCGGTGCTCGCGCAGTGCTGCCGCAACCTCGATCGCTGGTGGCAGCTCGGCGCGCCGGCGCATCACGCGGCGCTGCCGGCGCCCGTGTCTGGCCGGACGACTGACGGTCTGATACGGGTCCTGCATCACGGAGACACTTGGTCGCTGGTGCAAGGAGACGGCCCCGCGGCACTCGCGGACCTCTACTCCCAAGGCGTGCATGCGGGCGTGGTGGCGCGCGCCAAAGCTGATGGCAGCACGGACTATGTGGTGGGCAAGGCGAGCGAGTTCATCGTTGGATTTGATGTGCCAGCGGTGCTGATGGCGCTGCGTGACGCGGAGCTGCGGATCAACCCGACTCAAGACAGCAGCACGTCATGGGGCGGCGGTTCGACGATCGGCGGATCGCCGCGCAACACCGATGGCAGCGGTTCGCGGCTCGATGTGGCGGATGTCGTGCGGGTTGTGGATGAGGTCTGCGCCGCGTCCGCCGCGACGGCGCGCGTATGAGCCAGGGACGAACATGACCAACCCGATGTCTGAGACCGTGACCGAGCGCGGCGCGGCGATTATCGGCGACGTACATGGCTGCCTCGATGAAGCCCGCGCCCTCATGGCGCGGCTGCGAGAGGCTGGACTGCGCCTCGATGATACCTTGGTGTTGATCGGTGACCTGCTCGACAAAGGCCCCGACTCTGTGGGTTGCGTGCGCTTCTTCCGCGAGCAGGCCGAGGCCGGGCAGCGCACGGTCCTGTGCATGGGTAATCACGAAGAGAAACACGGACGCTGGCGTCGCAACGCGGCCCGCGAACGGGACGGCCTCGGCCCCAACACCATGCAAGACG
Organism: uncultured Myxococcales bacterium; assembly: GCA_937910235.1. GTDB lineage: Bacteria > Myxococcota_A > UBA9042 > UBA9042 > UBA9042 > UBA9042. The sequence continues at coordinate 1,155 of CALENB010000532.1, forward strand.
CCAGCGGCGAGCTGGCGGCCATCTCGGCCGGGCTCTCCCTTGAAGATATCGCTTTTTTGGACAGCGCCGTGCTCTACCACCGGCTGCCTTGGGCCAATGCGTTGGTCGTGCATGGGGGGGTGATGCCGAATCTGACGGAGCTGCCGAGCTTGGAGGCGATCGCTGGCCTCAGTCGGTCAAAACGCGGTCGATTCGAACGCATGCTGCGGCTGCGCTACTGGAACGTGGCCGACGCGCGTTTTGTGGCTTTTGGCGAGGAGACGGTCGCGGACGTGTTCTGGGCGCAGTGCTACGACGGACGTTTCGGTCATGTGTTTTTTGGCCATGAGCCCTTCGTCGACGCGCAGGCGCCTGTGTCGTTTCCTCACGCGACGTCGCTTGATTTGGGGTGTGTACACGGCGGCAAGCTCGTGGCGGCGTTGCTGCGTGAGGGCCAGGACGTGACGTTCTTGAGCGTCGCCGCTGCGCGCGTGTACGCGGCGCCCGTGGCGGGGGCATGGACGGGCGTCGGTAGCGCCTGATCGAATCGCCTTGGGCACAAGGCCGTGTCGGCTGTACCGGCTCTGAGAATAGGGATACCGTCGCCGCGCACGACCATGAATTCCGAGGGTATCGCCGATGACTACGCAGGCTGGAAACAGAGCGTCAGAGACGCCACCAGAACAGTTCACACGCTTGTTCTGTGAGCTGCTGTCGCGCGCGAGCACACCGGCGTTGCCGCCCTACCTCTCGTATCGCGACCGTTGGATTTTAACCTGCGACATCCTGCTCGGACACCCGCCTGTGCGCGGCGCCGGCAGACCGCGCGACTATCCCATGGGGCCAACGCGGCAGCTGAGCTTGGAGCTAACGGCGCTGTTGCGGCCGCGGCATGGGGTGGTGACAGTCCTCGCACCAACGAGGGCGCGATCGGTCACGGTCGCCAGCGTACATGTGCCCTACCGTCTGCACGACTTCGTCGCGGCTGCACGCACACTCTGGCTCACGATCCCCGAACCGCCTCAGCCGGCGGCCCTGACGCTCGGACTGCTGTACCACGTCCTTCGATGCCTAATCTGTGCGCCGCGGCGAGACGCTCCGTATTCCCAAGCCAAGCGGAGGGCGCTGTGCGTGCGTTTGATGCGCGTGCTCGCTCAGAGCCTGGGCTTCAACAAGAACGAGCGCTCCCAAGCGGGGCTCAATGAGGCCTGGTCCTTTGGTTTCGGCACGAAGTCGGAACTTCCCGTGGGCGGTCCGCTGGACGTCATCGCCGGCGGCGCCGTCGAGGCGTTCTTTCGACTGACCGAATGGATGGCCATCCTCAGCGTGCTCGCGGAATTCGCTCCACCGGGCCACCTCGCGACCGCACTGGACGCCGCGTACGCGCTAGGCGACCGCGAGACCTCCGACGAAGGTCGGGCGCGACAAGTCGCAGAGAACCTGGCGGCGGCAATTTGCCTCGCCGGCGAAGACTGCGTGCTCAAGACCCAGTCGGACGACGAGCTCGTCTTCAGAGACGGAGCGCTCGCCGGGGCGCAAAAAAGCATGCAGCAGTACCTCTTTGCGCTAGCGCAGCTGCACCTCGTTCAGCTCGAAATCAAGGGCCGCGGCGTGCAAGACTTCCTCGCCATGGGGCGGACGTGGTCGACAACCCGCGGCCTCAGCGCCTGGGCGAGCCAAACGACCGCGCGTCTGCGCGAGCAGCTAATTGAGGTTCTGGGGCCAAACAACGCGGCGCTGCTGACGGACTCGGACGCCATCGTGCTCTTCGCGGCGCGCGCCGACCCAAGGACGTCTACAGACCCATCGGACCGAGATCACCCGCCTGTTGGCGACTATCAAGCCACGAAATTGCGGACGACGGCAGTGACCGTCGCAGCTGGACTTGAGACCTGGGACCGCGAGCAGCTGCTGAACGCCCTGCCCGTGCTCACGGCGTTGCCATCCGTCGTTCTCGATGCGCTGATCCCAACGAAGAGGCTGTGGCCTCACCTGCTGATCCGCGCCCAATCGCACACATTGCTCGACTTCTGCGTCAGGTCCGCCTCGTGGAACGCCGACGACAGCGCGAAGCGAGCAGAGAGGCGCCGCAAGGACGCAGCCACGCTGCGATTTGACTACGGCGAAGAGCCCTCCGATCTCGCCGATGCGCTGTGCTGGGGTTTGCGCCGAGCTGACGCGCCCATCGCGAATGCCGACAATCCGCCGTGGCTGGGCGCTGGTGTTCAAGGCGCGATGACCTACTGCCCCAGGGCTCAACTTTTTTCGCTTGCTGGCAAGAGTTGGCGACAGATCACGGCTGGTGGGCTGCGTGAGCGAATGGAGGCGGCACTACACCAACCGGTGGCTGTGTATAGCCATCGCAGTGACCGGAATAGAGCCCTAGCAGAGCTCGGTTGGTTGGCGACGGGGGAGGGCAGGACCGGCGCGAACGCCCGGGCTGAGGTGCTGGTTCGCATCGACGGCGCTGGCGTAGGAGCGCTGTTTGTGGAGACGCCGCCGCTGACCCGCGGTGGTCTGAGCCAGGCGCTGGAGCGCACCCTCGTCGATCTCTGGTTCAGCGCCGTGTTGGGGATGATGAGGGAGCTGGTGGCCGAGCACGGCACGGAAGGGGAGCTGGTGCTGCCGGTGGACCTGTTCTACGTCGGTGGTGATGACCTGCAGTTTCTTATCCCGGCGCAGTTGTTTCCAAAGCTGCTTGAGCAGCTGCGGTTGGGCACCCGCGAGGTCGACGCTACTTGCGATGAGGTGCGATGGAAGCTCGTCGCGACTGGCGTGCTGAGAGCGAGGAACGGCGCGGGGATCGGTGTGCACATGCCGAATGACGCAGAGGGCGCAGCTCACCGGCGCTTGACCGTGTTGATGGCGGGCATGAAGGAGTTGGAGGTTGAGAAGTTGCCTGTTTGGACAGACTCGTGGCTGGTCGCGGACGAAGAAGCCGATGACGCGGTGGGCTACACTCGAATTGGCGAGAGGTGGCTGCTCGGTGTCACTTCTGATGCGTGGGTTTCACCGGTAGGGAGCGGCGCGCCTGTCTGAGACAAGATTGTCCGAGACAAGACTGTCCGAGACAAGACTGTCCGAGACAAGACTGTCCGAGACAAGACTGTCCGAGATAAGACTGTCCGAGATTCCGCGTCGGCGTGACCGCTTTGGAGCCGGATCAGTGCCGCCCCTCGAAACTCATCGCGCCGACCTCACGAGGCCCCGCCACAGCCCCAACCAGCGGCCACAAGCCAAGCTGCGTGCACGCCACGCCATGCGCCCGTAGCCGCAGAATCTCGGCGTCCAGCGCGCTCACCGCAAGCTGGAGCGCGGCGACCTCGCTGCCCCGCCGCGCCCGCGTTGCCCGGGCCCGAAAACAGGCGCTCCAGCGATGATGCGTCACGCTCGCGAGCACCCCGAAACACAGCCCACTCACGGCTACTGCGCCGATCAACAGCACCGCCGCACCAAACCACGGCGTCTGGCTGCCGAGGCCGGCGCTCAGCACGCCGCCGACGCGCTGTCCGCTTGACTGCAGCCCGCCCCAGCCGCCCATCAAGCCAAGGACCGCGCCCAAACACGTCATCAGCGGCACGAGCGCCACCCCCAACGTCGGCGGCGCCACCGCTGCCGGCTCGCTGCTTAGGGCCACCCGTCTCACGCTCTCATGCGCGACCGCCGTGCACATCCCAGCCATGATCCCGGCGACAGAGGCCGCAAATACGGTGCCATTGGCGAGGGCACTGACCGCACCGACCGTCACCGCCGCAGTCGCGGGGATGAGCCAGCGCTGCGCGGTGCTGTCCAACGACGCGCTCAGCGGCAGCTCCAAGGGCTCCGCCAACCGAGACGCCAGCGTTTGACGTTTTGCCTCAGCGCGCCGCAATCGCACTACCACCTCGGCCCAGTTGCCTGAGTTCAGCATGGGCTCGATCGCGGTTGACGCAGCGCTTGGTGTGCTCGGTGCGTCTGTCTCATGGCTGTCGATGGTTCGCTCATTCATGGGTCCCTCCAAGGTTGGCCGCTCGTCGATTCACTTATTGCACCATCGCTGTGGCGGGCGGTGCCCCGACCGCTGCCGGCTCGGAGATCCCCAGCGAGGCCGGGTCGAGGCTCGGCATCGGCGGCGACACGTAGCGACCGTGCAGTTGGGTCTTCGCGTCTTGGTACGCCGAATGCGTGGTGGCGCGCGCCATCTCGATGTTTCGGGCCAACACCGCTCGGTTCTCGGCGTGGCGTTGGTTGGCGACCTGTTGCGCCAACAGACTGTTTTCACGGCTCAGAAGCTCAGCTTGGGCTTCGACGAAGTGCTGGTGACGGTGCTCAGCCAAGCGCGTCGCCGCGGCGTGGGTGAGACGCGTCTCGCTGAGTTTCCGCAGCGCTGATCCCGCCGCCCACGCCACGACGTTGAGCGCGAGGATCGCGCAAAGCTCCCAAAGTGCGGTGGTAACCGCCGCCGCGATGCTGTTCGAGTTTAGGGCCACGTTGCGCAGATTCGCGAAGGCGCCGACGAACAGCAATTCGATAACGAAGAGTCCGAGCTTGGGCCAGACCGACTTGCTGCCGACGGTGACCATGGTGATAAACGTGGCACCGAAAACGAATAGAATCGCGATGCTGCTCGAGACAACCAGCCCTGCGCCGGCCGCCACCTGCGCGATGAACTGCTTGCCCTCGCCCTTCAGCAGCTCTGTGGCGACCGAATAGAAGAAAATACTGTCGACCGAGTAAGCCATGGTTAGGGCCAACGCGACGCCCGCAATTCCCGCCAACACGAGCAACCACAGCTTCGTCGCGCGCGCTGCGCCAGGCTTTGGCACCTCGACCTCAGCCAAGGCGAGGCGGCTCTCCGCGTGCTCCACCTGCAGCTCGGCAACGGTCAGTTTCTGATCTTGAACTTCGAGCGATCGGTCGAGCTCTGCACGTTGCGCGCGGTTGTGCGCCTCGCTGCCGGGTAGGATGGAGACCGGACTCGCGGCGCGAACGCTGGTCTCGGCTTCGGTCAGCAAGATCTCGAGCTCGTCATCTTGGTAGACGGGATTGCCGGTCTGCATGACGCGTTCGTGGAAACGGTCGTAGATTAAGTCGGCGAAGAGCACATAGGCGGTGTGGCTGAGCTGTGGCGTCACAACACCCGCTGGCGCGATGGCTGGCGCTTGACCAGTCTGGAGGTCGAAGCGGGGCGAAGCGGCCTCTTCTTCAGGTCCGTCGACAACGTCGTCTTTTTTCCACCATCGGTTCAACATGACTGGCTCCTGAAGGGTGCTGGGATTGGGCGAACATTTGCTCACATCATCTCTGACGGTCGCCGCGATTGAGGTCTGACAACGCAGGTGATGGTGCGTTTCACGCGGAACGGGACGCCGAGACGCCGCCGACCGCTGCGCCGCTGCGCAGTAGCTCAGCGGCCGTGATCTCGGCCAAATCCACGCAGACGCCGGCTTCTTCAGCGGCTCGCTCAAGCTGGTCGCCAAGGACCTCGAGCTTTCCGCGCAACACGTCCCGCAATGCGTCCTTTTCAGCCTCGGCCTTCAGCGCCTTCGCTCGCGCAGCCATGGTTCGGGCGGCGAACCAGGTCGCTCCGGACACACCAACCGTCATCGTCAAGGCTGCCGCCACGAGGTGGAGCCACGCGTGCTGGCCGCCTTGTGCAAAGGACTGCGTCGCGGCGGCGGAAGAGGCCATCAGGCTGACGCCGGCGGCGACCGCAGCGGCGACTCCTGGCCGCATCCAATCCGGCTCGCGCGCATCCTTCGCCAACAGCCGACCGATTCCCGCGGTGACGACGGGCATCGCGACGCCAAGCGCCGTGAGCAACGCGATGACAGCCAAGGGCGGTGAGAGGAGCACGCCCGCGACGGCACCGACGAGGCCGCCAAGGACGCCGACGCCGGCCTCGAGGCGCCAGGTCGGCTCCATCGGCGCCGCGACAGGCGCCGCGACAGCTCGCAGCTGCAATTCGTGCTCGCGCCGCTTGTCCTGCAAGTCACGCCGGCGCCGTAGCTGCGTCGCCTTCTCACGGACAACGATGTTCTTGGCATGCGATTCGAGCTGCGCCCGCGCGGTCGCCGCGCCCATGCCGCTCCACTGTTCACGGGCTTGGCCTCGCGCCGCCGCGACCTGGACCAAGCTGGGTGCTGGCGCACTGGTCAGCGGCTTGGATATCGGGCCAATGACCGTTGGCAGGTCGCGCTCATCGATATCGAGATGGGTCTGGTGGACGTCATGGCTCATGGGGGCTCCGTGGTGTCGATGGGTGTCGATGGCGGCGTGCGGGTTCGGCGTCTCACGACGCTTGCGGGCGGTCGCGTTCAATGCCCACCAGCACTGACGCGGATCTGCAGCTCGGTCTGACGACAACTCGGCGAGATCGACCGATTTGGCACGACGAGCTGCCATGCGGCGCGGCTGGTCTCCGTCGAGACGGCGTCTTTCGTATCAGCCAATCCGCAGAGGACCGTGTGCACAGCCGCCGGCACATCGAGTCGCAGTGAGGCCTCCGCGGCCGTCGCCAATGCCTCGTACTTGGTTCGCTTCACGCTTCGCTTGGCACGACCTGCCCGTTCGCGGTGGCGACGGGACTTGCTAAATGTGCTGAGCACGGTCGGATCGACGAAATCCGAGAAGACCAGCAGGCTGCGCGATGTGACCTCGTGTCGGCCACCGACAGCTAGCTCATCGGCCCTTGTCTGCAGCGCGATCAAGGCCTCTTTCATGGCCAAATGAATAGGCGAGTTCGACGTGACCTCTGCGTTGGCGACGCATTGTCGCTCCATGTCACGCAGCGCGATGTCTCGGAGCTCCTGCATTTTTTGCGGGGTCGCCATGAGCTGCGGCGCGCCGCTCTGAAGCTCCCGCCAGGTGAACAGCGTCTTCGGCTTGGTCGATGAACGGCTGCCGACTTGCATGACCTGGAAGCTGAAGACGCCAGTGGCGTTGTCTTCGAGATCTGCGAGCGCCGTGCGCGCCTCACGACAACGTTGGGCGATGATGGCCGCACCCGCCCTGCGCTGCGCTTCGGAGGCCTCTCCAGGGTTGCCGTGGCCTTTGCTCGTGGCGGCGCGGCCGCTGGGGCTGACGTCGATGACGACGACCGCGAGGGAGGATTTGGGTTTGCGCCCGCAGCCGCCGACAAGCAATGAGATCGCCGCGAGGGCGGTGGCGAGGTGCAGCATGGCGCGGGATGTGTTGGGATTCATAGCGGTTCCTTGGTGACGCGGCGATGTGGCGTCTGGTGTCGTGAGTTGAGCAACGACGTGTTTCTTGGGATTTCAGATGCCGAAGCATCGCTCGTTCACCAGCCAGACGCGGAGACGCGACGAAAGCTGACATGGTGAGTTGACGCCAACCGTCATCGACCTTGTCACTCACGCCAGCCGGTCCGCCGTTTCGCCGCCCTCGCGGCGCGGTACCGCTTCCGCCACGTCGCGGGCTTGCGGCGCCAGTGGTCGCACCGTCGATTGCGCCACATGCTGATGACGAGGCCCAGGCGGTCCGCGATGACGACCACGCCTTCGTAGGCGGATAGGTCCACGCCCCGCTTGGCAGCCGACTTGATCACCCGTCGATCGACGCGCCAGCGGGTGCGACTGCCGCCGGCGTGCTGGCTACGCCCCCACTCCATGACGGTCTCGATGGCGACCTCGTTGAGCGAGCGAGCGTACATGCGAACCCTCGCATGCTCGGTCATCTCGAGCTCAGGGGCGGCGGCCTCTCGTGGCTGCGACGTCCGCCACTCGACAGGTTCGAGGTGCAGGTTCGGTGGGGCTTCGTGGTTGGTCTGAATGCTCATGAGACACTCCACAGCCGCCCGCGGGGCGTGCTGACAAGCGCGGCGATTCGTTATGAATCGCAATCATCGGCGGCGTGCCGACGTTCACTTCCGTCTTGTATGGAGATAGACGGGCGGCGGGCTGGTTGTCTGACACGAGCCGCCGTACGGCGTGTGCTGCAGGAGCGACAGGGTGATCGGTCAGTGACGCCCAGCGCCTGGTCGCCGCCGAGAAGATCGATGGCGCCTACACCAGCTTCCGCGGCGACACGCCACACAAACACGCAAGCCTAGTTCGGTTCCAGGCCGCGACAGGCCGACCTCCGCCGCCTCGACCACCTCGTCCGGGGCGCCGCTCACTAGCGCGATCGCGTTCGTCAGACTCATCGGATCTGAAGCGCGCTCAGACGAACACCACAACGACAATGCAGACCCAGGCGCAGCGCCCTGAGCGACCAGCTTGATCGAAACCGTCGGCTCATCGCCTTGCGCCCGCCACGGCCAGACGCTGCCATGAACGACGCCAGCCGAGGTCTGCGATGCCACCTGCCAGCCTAGCTGCCCGGCTTGAGAGCGCACGGGGCGCACGAGGTCGAAGACATCGCTCAGTCTTTGACGCGTCGCCAGCACCGCGGCGACAGGTCGCTCGCCAGCGGCTTGGCCTTCGCCGGTTCCGTCCAAGGAGGATGGCGATCTCGCGGTGGCTGGGCGGGGCAAGTCCTGTTGCGTCGTGCGGGTCCGAAAACGCCGCGCGGCTCGATCCATCGCGTCGGCGTATGGCCGGGGCCCGTCGACGATCCGGATCGCCTCCGCAGACAACTCAAGCGGCTCGGACACGCCGTTCAGAATGACGAACCAGCGGGCTGTGGCGAGGCCACCGTCATCGAGTACGAGCGGCGTCACGAGCGCTGGCCAACCGAAGCGGGTATCCGCCAAGGTCGCCCGATATCCGCTCAAGTCGCCATCGCTCAACGTACGCAAGCCATTTGGGTGATGCGAATGCCAGCTCCCAACCAGCCGAGCGTCGGCGTCCACCGCGCGAATCGCTCCGAGCACTGCGGATTGGTACGGTCCGTTGGGCAGATGGTAGACGGGGGTTCGAATGGCGTCGGGACCCGCATCGATCGCGTCGACGATCGTGACGGTCAGCTGGCGCAGCCATCTCACCGGGTCGTCGGACGCTGCGGCGGGTCCCCGAGGGTGGTGAAAGTGACCAACGAGCTTGCCGCCGACCTCGACTGCCGGGTGGCCTCGAACCTCGTGCTGCGATCGTGTCACGACGTCGCGGTGGACCGCGACCGAGCAGGACAGGTCACGTGTCGGACGAAGCGCCAAGCGCCGCGGGATCCAGCTGTTCATGTCGGCTCTCCAGTGGTGGCTCGCGCCGCCTCTGGAGCGTTCAGCGCGCCGACTAGGTCGTCGCGCGCCTCGCTCAGGGCGAGGAATCGTCGATGGGCGCGATCCTGTTCGCTCGCAGACGCTTGTGCGTGTCGATCTGGATGCGCATGTCGCGACAGCCGCCGCCATGCGCGCGCCACCATGTCGGCGGTCGCCAGCGAATGCACACCCAGCGTCGCCGCGGAAGTTCCTGGCCGCGCCCCAGCGCCGCAGCCGTGCGCGCAGTCGCGCTGCGGTCGAATCCGGAGCTGACGTGTTTGAAAGCTCGCGCTGAAAATGCCGGCCTTGGGCCGAGTCCCCAGCACAAACCAGTTGCTGTGGTGCTTCGGGATGCCGCCGTCGTCAGCGCCAAAGAGCACGCTCAAACAGACCGACGCATGCAGACTCGCGATCATGCCTAAGTCGCAGGCCAGACCGGAACGCTGGAAGTCTCGTTCGCCCAGCCCGTAGACACGGCGCTGTTCCTCGGCGTCCGGCCCGGTCGCGGGGTCATAGACCCACCCCTGCTTCTCACAGACGGCGCCGAGGCAGTCGTGGCAGGCCGTATCTGCGGGCAAGAAGGCGTAGACCTCGCCGCCGAAGCCACCGCGAAAGACCTGGCCCACGACCATCGGCGTGGCGAAACGGATGGCCAGCTCGTTGAGCTGCTCGCGGGAGCCGCGGTTGTCCACGGCGACCACCAGCAGGTCGGCGTCTTGCACCGCCGCCTCGAGGGCCGCGCTGGTGCGTGAGTCCTCGACGTGGCCATGAACAACCACGTTGGGATTACGATCTCGCAACCACCGAGTCGCGATGTCGACCTTGGCCGTGCCCAAATCGGCCCGGAGCGCTGGGTGTTTCACGAGGTTCACGCCGTCGAGCGTGTCTGGATCAAATAGATGCCACCGTCGAACGCCGCTCATGGCGAGCTGCTGCATGACGGGGAATCCGCCACTACCGAGACCGACGACCACGACGGTCGCGTCTCGTGCCTGTTTGGGCTCAACGAGGTGGTCGATACGGTCCATATCGAGCGCAGTCGCACCGGGTTGACCCTCAGCATCACGAGTTGCGGTACCGGTCGGGTTCGCCTCGGTGTGAATCGTGGACGGATCGGTGTCATGTGAATGAAAAGTCGTCATGGTCAGCCCCTGGGTCGGTTCAGTCGAATGCGCGGGTAATGGCGGCCCAGAGGCCCGATGTTTCATCGCTGACCCCGTCGCCAGGACGTTCGTACTCGTCGCCATGTTGGTTGCGGCCTGGCCAGCGCTTGTGGACGCGCCAAACCTCGTACTTTGCCAGCCATAGCGCGGTCTTTGCGACGATATAGGCCAGCGTGTATTTGCTCGACCAAAACCGAGGGTGCATCACGCAGAGTGACGTCGCCGAATACTGGTGAGGGGCGCGCGGGCTCGGGCGCCAGCCTACCGTCTCGACGGCAGGCATGCCGTAGGGATACCCGTCGGGCAGGTTGATTCGTACTTTGTAGGTGTTGCCGAGTGGCGTCGAGATCTCGCCAACAAGCGCCACAACTGCGCCATCGCGACCGACGAAACCAAAACCCGGGAAGGATCGCTTGAGCTTGTTTCGCTCGGCACGCATGCGCGGCACGCCCTGATCTTCGGGCGTCATCGTGAGCACGCGGCTCAAGCGGGTTCGTTGCTGCGCCATTAGAGACTCCTGACCGCGGCGAACCGGCACGAGACGACGCGGCGTCCCGTAGCGTGAGGTCGCGCGAAGTGGACGGCGTATTCGCCATGGGGATCGTGCAGCAGGGTGTGATGTCCGCCGCTGCGATCTTGGGGACTGCGTACAGCGTGGACGTTGCCGTCCTCATCGATCTCGATGAGCTGCTCGTCGTTCTGCCGATCGAGAATGCGCTCAAGTTCGGTCAAGTCGACTTGCGGCTTGGGGGATGTGGGATTAGCCATGAGACACTCCTGCCCGTTGTTTAGACGGTGGGACACTGAGGATGCGGGGCTCGCTTCTTTCCGGCCCTTCACTCAACTAGACGGACGGGACGCTTCATGTCTGACATACAAATCGGAGTTAATTGCTCGGCGGCGATGGAACCGCATCCTCGGAATCTGAGGTGAGGTAGGACACAATATATTCGATGACTTTGCTAAGGATCGTCGCAACGAGTCCAACCCCAAACCCAATCGCATAGTCTCTCGTCGAGTCGAACTCATACATCCGCCGCCAGGCGTCGCCGTCTTGGAACTGAGCAACGATGAGGTTCAGTAACCACAACGTCCCGTGAACGAACCCAGCGCCGAAGCCGGCCGGATCGGCCATCGTGAAGTCTGAACCTGGGTGCCACGACACGCCGGTAACGAGCAGGCTAAAAATGACGATCAAATATGAAACATAGACGATTAAATATGAAACTTGGACGAAAAAAACCAACGCAGCGACGACATCCGGCAAACACTCCAGGAAGTATCGTTTGGTATTCATGATTGCCTCGAGTTGTCATCGATCGCCGCAGCGTCGCGTGTCCGAAGCGCTTCCCCTGCGCCGTGTTTCCCGTGAAACACCTGGATGGACAGCGCACAGACAGCCGTGCGGCCTGCGCTCACGACCTCTCCAACCGGGCGATCATCGTCTCCGCTCGACGGCCGACGCTCATGAGCGCCGCCGCCGCTCGCAGCTGGGTCGCTTGTGACGACTGCGCCTGCGTTTGCTGTGCAAGCACGACCTGACGCAGGTCGCCCAACGCTTCCATCACCTGCGCGTTGGCCTCTCCGGCCAGGCCGTCCAGGAAATCCCGCGCCGCCTCGGTCGCCCGCAGGTTCAGCTTCGTCTGCGCCGCTTCGAGCTGCGCGCGCTGCTTCTGTTGTTGCTTGCCTGCGGCCACCCACTCCCAGACGGCGATGGCGAGCGGTAGTCCGACGCCCATCCCTTTGCCGATCCTGCCGCTCCACTTGGCCAGGGTCTTCGGCGCGACTCCCTTCAGAACCGGGAACTTGAGGTTGCGGAGCGCAAGGAGTCCTTGTTCGATCTGCTTGGCGCCCTGCGCGCTGTTGGCCCAACC
>CALENB010000533.1 GCA_937910235.1 uncultured Myxococcales bacterium
CACCACCGCGCCCGCCACCGCGCCCGCCGGCCCGGGCGCGGTCTTCGCTGACCACACCCACGGTCCATTTCAGGCCGTCGCCGACGTGGACGATTTCTGCCGAACCGACGGGGGCGCGCTGCAGTGTAAACTCGTCATCAGCCACTGGCCCTCGCGGCCGGCTGTGCACTTTCTAGACCCCAAATTCTATCGTTATCACGACGAGTGGTACTTCTTTCGGCTGCTCAATGGCAGCGCCGTCCCGGGGCTGGCGGACCTCGCCCATGCCCGAGGCGCTGTGGATGATCGAGCTCGAGCACACCGACCAAGCGACGGAGGCGGAGCTGCGCAAACTCTATGAATCCGTACGAGCCGCGCTCCCGGCTGCATCTCAAGGTCAACTGCGGTGGTTGGCGCGGACCAGCCTGTACCAGGAGACCCTAGCGAAAACCCTGAAAACTCAGGGCGGCTGGTGGGCTGGCAAGGTCATGACCTACGACGGCCTCATCACGTCGGGCGTGGTCACAGGGCTGACGACGGGTATCACCGCCGGCCGGCTGCGCTGGGTGCGGCGGGGTGAGAACCCGATGACTGTGCTGGAACCGAATGATATCGCACTGCTTGAGACGGCCCCGGACCGGGTTCCGCCGGTGGCGGCCATCATCACGGCGACGCCGCAGACGCCGCATGCGCACCTCAACCTGCTGGCAGCGGGTCGCGGCACGCCAAACGCCTCAGCGCCCGATTTTCTCGCCGATCCGCGGGTGAAGATGCTGGCGAAGGCGCGTGCGCCGGTGGTGATGCACGTTCACGGATCGCGCCTCCATTGGCGACCCTTGTCGCCGTCCGAATGGCGGCGATGGCTTGAGCAAGGCGCGATCCCGATCGTGCTCATCGACACACCAAATGTCGCCAAAGCGCCCTACACGCTGGACCTGAGCGACGCCGCGGCGCCGCGCGCGGGCCACGCCACGGTGCCCACGGTGGGTCTCATCGGCGGCAAGGGCATGGGCCTTGTGCGGCTGCAGCGACACGGCGCCCTGACGCCGCACGGCACCCTGCACCTCACGACGCGGCTGTACGCGGACGTGCTTGACCCGCTCAGACCGCAGCTCAAGGCGGTGATCGAAGGTTCGGACTGGCAAGACAGACGGGCGCGGCAGCTCTTGGTGCGCGGGCGCGACAACTTCCTGGCCGATTTGAAGGGCGATCGGGCGGGCTTGGCGTGGCTCGACACCTGGACCAAGCAGCGGCACCCCGCCGCGGTTGCGCGCGTCGTGGGGGCCGGTGGGATCCAACACATGGTGCGCACGCGTGCGCTGCCTGGGCCTGCGATGGCGGTGATTCGTCGCGCGCTGGTGCGGCGCTTCGGTCACCTCGCAGCTGACGTGGGGCTGCGCTTTCGGTCGTCTTCCAGCGTCGAAGACCTCGCTGCGTTCAATGGCGCGGGGCTGTACACCTCCCAGACGGGGCACCTCGAGGCGCCCGCACCTTCCGCGCGAACCGCGCCTGCTCAGAAGCCAACGACGCCAACGAAGCCAACGAAGCCAACGACGCCAACGAAGCCAACGAAGCCAACGACGCCAACGACGCCAACGAAGCCGAGGCGCTCTGTCGAAGCGGCGATTCAACGTGTGCTGGCCTCCTATTGGACGCTGGCGGCGGTCGAGGAGCGGGAGCGGGCCGGCATCGACCACCTGGAGGGCCGGATGGCGATGGTGGTGCACCCGCGCTTCGAGGACGCCTACGAGGACGCGAACGCGGTGGTGCTGGCGCGGTTCGAGGCCCGCGGATCGCAGCAGCGGCTCCGCGCCACAATCAACGTGCAGCGTGGCGCCGCGTCCGTGACGAACCCCACCGCCGGGGCGGCTGCCGTGGAGGTCGACGAGGTGCGCTGGTCGACGGGCGGCGGGATTACCGTGATACGCCGCGCCCGATCAAGCCTGCCCGGTCGGGCGCCGGTCCTCAGCGACGCCGAGCTGCGAACCATGGCGAACACGCTGCGACGAATCGGCCAGCTGGAGCTGCTCCGGCAGCGCAAAGGCCTGCCGGCGCCGATGCAGCCGCTGGCCGTCGTGCTGGATTTCGAGTTGCGGCGGATGCGCACGGGTTGGCTGCGGACCCGCCGACGGACAGCAGGCGGCGTGCGCTGGCCACCGCAAAAACCGCGGAAATCCAGGGGCGTGACGTTGACGATGGTGTGGAAGCAGATGCGGCCGCTGTCCCGGCGATCCCGCATCTCTCAAGACGACCTGATGGGCTTCCAGGTGCCCATCGACCAGGCGGCGTGGGCCACCCGCTTCGACGAAGAGCGGTGTGTCGGAGGCGCGCTGAGTTGGAACATCCTGCGGGCGACCCTCGCGTCGTCGACTCCGCTCACCGACGCCGCCGACCGCCACCGAGCCGTCCGCTTGAATTGGACACCGCGCCGAGCGCTCGCCACAGACATGGGGGTGCCGTGGAAGCTACACATGCACGACATTGTGGAGGGCAGCGCGCGCGAACACGGCGATGGCTGGATCCACGTGACGCCGCATGGCGCCGCAGCGAAGGCGAACAAACCGCTGCGCCGGCTGCTGGTACACCCAGATGGCCGCTGGCGTGCGCAGCGAGGCGGACACGTCTTCGCGTCTGGCGAGGCGCGATGCCGCAGTATTTTGCGAGCGGGCACACCTCAGCTGTGGCTGACTGGGCTGTTGACCGCCAGCGCCAAGCCCTGAGGCGCGCCCCACGCCCTTCACAGCGACCAGCCTGGTTTTCCGGCCGCCTACGCGGATGTCGCGACGAGCTTCTTCAGCAAGACCACGTGCCCGGTCCACGCCGCGACTACCAGGATGAGCGGCAGCCACGTGAACGGAAAGAAGCCGATCCAGATGTTGTCAGGGTGCAGCTGCTGCAGCGGCGTCGGCATACTCAGCACAGCCACGACCATCACGTTGAGCAGCAGGCCCCAGCCGATGGCGTTGAAGAGATGCAGCGCGTAGCGGGGCAGTCGGTCGGCAAATGGCAGCAGCAGCAGGGCCAACACACCGCTGGCGACGTCCCAGTTCAGCCCGGTCCACGTGAACTGCGGCGGCGCGACGCCCTCGGTGACAGCGCGATGAATCAGCAGCTCCACGACGATGCGAAAGGCCTGAAAGCCGACGAGCAGCCGCAGAGAGTGCTGATGCCACGAGGAGCGCCACGCCAGGGTGGTGACCGCGAACAACGCGGGAAACAACAACAACGGCAGCAGCGGTGGGGTGAAGGACTCGAACACGCCGCTGAGACTGAGGGCGCCGGTCAGCACCAACCACGCCGCCGCCAGCGCGCGGCGCTGGGTGAACCAGGCGAGGAAGGCCGCCATCACAACCGATAAGCCGATGAATCCAGCTTGGAGGAGGACGGACGGCGCAGCAGGCAGGCTCATGGTTGACCCCGAGTGGTGGTGGGCTACTCTCGAAAAGTAAACTATATGAGCCTGCCGCGACCTAGACCATGAGCAAAAAGAGGCGCTCAGCAGCTCTGTGGATTGGTGCTGGCGCTCGACGTTGTCGGGGAGCGGTGGACGTTGCTCATCGTGCGCAACCTGCTACGCGAACCGCAGCGGTAGAGCCAGCCGCTGGCCGACCCGCGCGACAACCGACGCCTTCGGGTAACATGGCGCGCCAGCGTCGAACCCTGCCATCCGAATTTGCCGGCCTCCGGGCCAACGCCAATGGAGCCCCAACATGTGCGCATTTCGAGATCACCGCCTCCACTTAGCCGCCGTCGTCGCGGGGGTTCTTGCCGTCTGTAACGTCGCAGGCGCTACCACAGCGCCACAGTCTACCGCCGCCACGACGGCGCCGCGGTTTGCGGTGGGGGCTGGCGTGAGCTGGCCTAGCTCTGGTGAGGCGCCGGCGATCGCGGCGGCGACCACGGGCCTCAGCGGCCTGGGTGGCCAGGCTGGGCTGGGGTTGCTGGGCAGCGCGCTGCCGTCGGCGGTAGTCAGCGCAGAGGTTCGGTTGGCGCGCGCGGACTGGTTGATGACGTCCCTGACCCTTGGCTACACGAGCGGTGAGTCCGGCACACCTGCAGACAGCACCGCGACGACACCGACGGCGCCGTTGGTGCGGGCTTCTTCGAGCCAATTGGCGGTCGGGCTCGGCTGGCGCCACATCGGGAATCCGGGCGCGGTGGTGGAGGTGTCTGGCTACGCGATGCTGTCCGTTCTACGCGGCAGCTCGACCGCTGAGTCGACCTCGCAGCCCAACGGCGCGGTCGCGTCGACGACGATGGAGACGGTGCGCACGGCGACGGAGTTCAGCGGCGCGCTTGGGCTGACCATCGACGCCCGACTGACCGAGACGCTGCGCCTTCGCCTCGCTTCGCCGGTGGTGTACGGCGGACATACACGGTCGGAGCTGCGTCGGTCTGGGACGCCAGGCGCCGACGCCGGCGATTCGAACACCCGCGATACGGGCGTTGGGCTGCGTTTTTCGCCGACGTTGACGGTGCGGTTCTTGTTCTGAGCACAGCGCTTGGCGCTCGCCACGCAGTGAGCTGTGCCGTCAGCGCCCACCGATCGCCCCACCATCGGTGCGTTGCACCGCGACCACGGCGGCCCGCGGTGGCGAGTGGCCGTCAAAGTCGGGCCACCGCGTCGCAGGCCGCGCAAAGGTCGACCCGACCGCGTCGACCCCAGGGTGCTGCACGCTGACAAAAAACGACGTGTTGTCCGGCGTAAAACAAGGTCCAGCAAACTCCGCTCCGATCGGCGCGCGCATGAAGCGGCGCGGCAGCCAGGCGCCCGGGCCCTCCGTGTCGCACGCGAACACGCCATCTGCGCGGCCCGTCAGCACCCACTTGGAGCCCTGGTCGGTCGTCATCCACAGCCGACCATCGCGGTCGAAGGTGCAGTTGTCTGGCGAGACAAACCATCCGTCGTCGCTGGTGGCGGGATGCATCTTGGCGCCGTGGCTCGGATTGCGCGGATCACCCCCCAACATGGGCACCGACCACGTGAAGACCTCGGCGGCGTGATCCGCCAGCGCACCACGACCACCCGGCGGCACCATGGCGACGACGTGGCCATACGGATTTGGGCCGCGCGGATTCGCGATTCCCTTGGTTTTCCGGCCCGTGTGATTCGTCAGCATGGCAAAAACGACGCCGGTGACGGGGTTCGGCTCTACGTCCTCTGGCCGGTCCATCGGGGTCGCGCCGAGCAGGTCGGCAGCGCGACGGGTCTCGATGAGCACGTCGGCCTGGCCGCGAAAACCGGCGTTGGGCGTGAGTGGCCCCTGGCCAAAAACGAGCGGTAACCAGCGCAGCGAACCGTCCGCATCAAAACGCGCCACGGAGAGCGTGCCGGTGTCCAGCAGGTCGCGCTGCGCACGCGGCTTCGCCGATTCAAAGCGGCCAGCGGTGACGAAGCGGTACAGGTACTCATCGCCCCGGTCATCGCCCATGTAGAGGACCACCCGGCCGTCCTTGTTCACGACCGTCGTCGCCGCCTCATGGCAGAAGCGGCCCAGCGCCGTCCGTTTCTTCGGCGGCGCCGCCGGGTCGTAGGGGTCGACCTCAACGATCCAGCCAAATCGATTCGGCTCGTGGGGTTCGTGCGCGAGGTTGAAGCGTGGCACCCGCATGCCCCACCACGGGTAGCTGCATCGCCCGCCGAAGCCGTAGCGACGGTAGTTGCGCCCTTCGCCTGTGGCGTCCGGATCGCCTAGGAAATGGAGGTAGAAGTTCTCTTCACCCGACAGCGTCGTGCCCCACGGCGTCACGCCACCCGAGCAGTTGTGCAGCGTGCCGATGATGTCGCGACCCGTGGGGTCTGCCTTTGTCCGCAGCCGCGGATGGCCGGCCGCCGGGCCTGTGGCGACAAAGCGGGTGTCGAGCGCCGTCAATCGCCGGTTGTAGCGGCTGTTCCGCACCGGTTGCCAGCCGTCTCTGCCGCGCTTCACCTCGACGATCGAGTGTCCCACCGAGGCGAGCTCGACCTCGACGCGGGCGCGGGTCATCAGCTTGGAGATGTCGCCTTGCGCGAGGCCGTCCCACATGAACCGTGTCGAGGTGTGCTCGTGGTTGACGCTCAGCAGGCCGCGTCGCGAGGCGGCGCGCCGGGCCGCATCGGTGGTGAGCTGGGCGGTGCTCGCGAAGGGCAAGGGATGAAAGCCGATGAAGTCACAGTTCGCGCCGAATTGGCGCGATTGGGCGCGCGCGGTCAGCTCATCGGCCTGAAAAACCGGGCTATTCGCGAAGATTGGATCGCCCCAGCCCAACAACACCTGCGCCTGATGACCCGACGCCACGTGCAGTTTGGGGTCGGCGCCGCCTGCGACCTCCTGGAAGCCGAGCGTCGACGGCGAGCCAGCGGAACCGACGGGCTCGCCGACCACCGTAGCCGGGCGGCTCGTGGCCGCGCGTGGCCGTGGCGGGCGATGGGTGGCGGCGCCGCAGCCCGCCAGACCCGCCGTCACGGCGCCGAGCAGCAGGTCGCGTCGGCTCAACCGCGCGGCGAGGACCGCGGCGAACCGCACACCCCCACGCTCCCGCGGCAGCGCCGGTTCGTCTGCGTGTTCGGCCTCGGCGTGGTCGCGGAGCTCGTGGGGCGGTGGGTGTCGCGTGGCGGTCATGGGGACTCCGTTGGCGCCGACACTGTAGAGCCAGCGCGGCAGATGTTCATCCTCTGACTGGGTGTTTTGTTGCGCCGACGCCGCTGGGCAGCGGCTACGCCACGTCACCGACCGCAGCAACGATCGTGCGCGACCCGCGCCACGTCGCTCGACGCACGCGCGCGTCACGTTCACAATGACGACGCTCCCAGCCGCGAACCGAGACCTCCGGCGACCCCGAGGCGACATCGGCGGCGCCCCCGCTGCAACTTTGGGGTCACCATGAGCAGGGCCGTGACCGCCGCGACGACGCTACGAACCCGAATCTCCGGCCTCCTACGTCCGAACGCGCGCCCGTCCGACTTGGCCGCCCTGCGCATCGCGACGTTTGTTGTGGTGCTCGGCTCCCCCGACGCCCGCCAAGCGGTTCACGCCGCCGCCCAGCCGATTGCGCTGGCCCAGGCGCCCGCAGGTGGTGGGTTGCTCACCCCGCTGCACGCCCTCGGACCGGACGTGTTCCTGGTCCTGCAGTGGGCGCTGCTCGCCGCGGCCGCGTGCGCGCTGGTCGGGCTGTGGTCCCGCCGCAGCGCCGGGCTGGTCGCCCTGCTCGGTCTGGCTGTGTTTGGCCTCCCCAACCTCTTTGGCACCGTGAGGCATGTGCATCATCTCGTGTGGTTCCCAGCCCTCTTGGCGGCGAGTCCGTGTGGCGATGCGTGGTCGGTGGACGCGTGGATGCGGCGGCGCCACGGTCACCCTGCCCCGCCACCTGGACCGGCCTACGGCGCGCCGCTGCAAGTCGCGTGGCTGCTGGCAGGCTGTATTTACGCGTTTCCCGGGCTCCACAAGCTGCTCTCGGGGGTGAACTGGGCGTGGTCTGACAACCTGATTCACCAGATGCGCTGGAAGTGGCTGCAGGTCGGCGCCTTGCCGCGCTGGCGAGCCGACACGTGGCCGACGCTGGTGCGAATCGGCGGCCTCGGGGTCCTGGCTTTCGAGCTGGGCTGGCTGGCGCTGGCCCTGATCCCCGGCGCGCGTATGCCGCTGCTTGGGGCGACGTTGGTGTTTCACCAGGTCACGGCGCAGCTGATGTTCATCCGCTTTCCGTCGCTGTGGGTGCTGTGGCTGGGGCTGCTGCCCCACGCGTGGCGCGGCCCGGTCGCGCTGGGACTTGTCCGCCGCACGGGCGAGCGCGTGAGCGACACCCCAATCAAAGCAACGCATCAGGGCGCGACGCGGCAGACGCGGTGGCTGCTGCCGGCCATGGCGGCGACGCTGCTCGGCGGCGCGAGTGTCGCTGGCGTCCTGGGCGTGACGAACGGGTGGCCGTTTGCCTGTTATCCCGCCTTCGCGCGACGCGTTGGCGCTGAGATGCCGGCCCTTCGGGTCACGCTGCGCGATCGCTCGGGCCACACGCGACACCTCCGACCCTGGCGCTGGCGCCACGGCGACCGGCAGCGGCGATGGGGGCAGCAGTGGCGGCTGGTGCTGGAGCGAGACCCCAGCAAGCGCGCCGCCGCCCTGCGCGCGTGGTGGCGACACGTCGACCATGGCGCCACGCCGCCGCAAACCGAGGTGCGCTTCTACCGGGTCTGGCTCTCGACGGTGCCCGAGGACCAAGGGCGTGAACGGCGGGCTGAGCTGCTGCTGACCGTGCCGGCGGCAGCGCTGCCAGGAGTGGCGCCAGCGATGCGGCGGGAGTAGCCTTGGCGCTGAGAGGCACAGGCACACACGCGTTCCCACGCGACGTTCGGAGACGTTCATGGCTGATATGCGAAAGCTGCGCGAGAAGCTGCGCCCCCTAATTCGCGGCGTGGGCGGCGCCACGGTGCTCGTCGCCGGTCTCGCCGCCTCATGTAGCGAGACGACCACGTCTGGCAACCTGATCGCGCCGGACGTGCAGCAGGTTGACGCTACGCCCGACCAGTTCACCAGCGGCAACCTGCTGCCGTCGGATGTGGTCGAGTATCAGGACACTGGCAAGTCCGACACTGGCACGACCGACACTGGCACGACCGACACTGGCACGACCGACACTGGCACGACCGACAGCACAACGATCGATGCGGGCAAACCCGACGCCGTTGACAGCTTCACGAGCGGCAATCTGCTGCCGCCCGACGTGGGCATCGCCGACGCCGCCACCAAGACTGAGTAGGAGCGCGCCATGACGGCTCCCAAGCTGCAGGTCCCAGACCACTTTGAGGCCTTCGACATCGGACTGTTGGGCGGCCCGGGCGAGCAGCTCTACCGCAAGGCGCGACCGGAGATCGACGCGATGCCGTGGGGCACCATCGATCTGTCCGCGTTCCCAGAGACCACCATCGCGCGCGCCCGGCGTGTGTGGACGATGGCGGCGTTTCAGGAGTATCGCACCGGCGCGGCGTGCAGCCTGGCGCTCCAGCACCTGTTTCGTGTGCAGGCGCCGCTGGACCTCATCGCCGTGGCGACGCGTTTTCCGCTCGATGAGGTCGTGCACGTCGAGCTCTGCGGTCGGCTGGTCGCTGAGCTTGGCGGCGCGATGGAGCTGCGCCATGACCCGGCCTCGCTTGTGCCCCGGCTCAAGCCCGAGCTCGATCCGCTGCTGCAATGTGCTGAGATCATGATGCGGGTGTTTTGCGTCGGCGAGGCGGTGTCGATCCCGATCCTGCGGGCGTCCTGGCAGCACGCTGAGCTGCCGCTGTTGCGGGCGATCCTCGGCCGCATCGTGAAAGACGAGGCCGTGCACGGCCAGCTGGGGTTCTGGTTCCTGGATTGGTGCGGCGACGCCTTCGACGCGGACGAGCGCGCTCATCTTGAGCGGGCGGCGCGCGACGAGATCGGGAAGCTGCTGCAGTCGTGGGCGCGTTTTGAAACGCCGGCGCTGGGCGCAGAGGCCGATGAGGTGCCGGGCGCGTTCGGCTTGAGCGACGCTGGCGACGACGCTGGGACGCTGGGCTGGATGCCGGTAGATGTTTATCTACCTACTGCACATCAAGCGCTGGACGACGCGGTGCTCAAGCCGCTGCTGGACCGGGGGTTTGATCCGCGGCGGGCGGAGCCGATCCCGGGGCATTGAGGGGCGAACGTTGTCGCAGCCCGCACGCACCCAGACCTCACCATCGAACCTCACAGGAGTCCCCATGAGCCATGAACCAGCCGCCCTGTTCTGGGAGATCGCCGCGCCACACCTCCGCGCCGGCGCGACGTCCGAAGGCACCATGATGGGCTCGCGCTGTCTGCGGACGGACGGTCAGTTTGTCGGCATGGTGCACAGCAAGACCGGCGAGGTGATCCTGAAGCTGCCGGCGACACGCGTGCTGGCGCTGATCGACGAAGACGTCGCGGCGGAGTTCCGGCCCAACGGCAAGCTGTTCCGCGAATGGGCCTGTCTTCCCGGGCCTGCGGAGGACGAGCTGCGCCCGCTCATCGCGGAGGCGATCGCGTTCGCGACGACCGTGGCCGCCGATAAAGCCGCGCCGTCGGCCAGGAAGCCGCCGAAACGCCGCTCCTAGCGCCCACAGGCCAACACACGCCGCAGGCGTCACGCCAAACCCAGACCTGGAGTCGCCCATGACCACCGGATTTTCAGCGGAGGCCCTCGCCCTCCTCGGCGCGCTCTCGACGTACGACAAGCACAGGTTCGCGGCAGAGAAGCAGGCCTATACCCGCCTCATCGCGGAGCCGACGAAGGCCTGGGTGAGCGCGCTGCTGCCGAGGCTGCAGGCCGAGATTAGCCCCGACATCACGGGCGCGCCCAAGACCAACGGCTCTATCGCGCCTATCAACAACGATCTGCGCTTTTCACCGGAGAAATCGCCCTACAAGAACCACCTTCTGCTGCGATTCTGGCAGGGGAGCCCCAAGCATCTGGCGCCGACGCTGTGGGTTCGGCTCGGCGCTGACGAGATCGGTTTCGCGACGGGGGTGGGGCTGGACCCAGCTGGGCTCAAGCGCTTTCGGGCCAGGATCGCGGGGCCGGAGGGCGAGGCGTTCGAGGCGCTCGTCGCAGCGTTGAGCGCCAAACATCCGGTCGACATCGCTGGCGAGGGTCTCAAACGAGTCCCCAAACCCTGGTCGGAGGACCATCCCCGGGGGCGGTGGCTCAAGTTCAACCGAGGGGTGCAGCTGCGATGGCCGGAGCCGCTGCTGGTCGGTGTCGACGGGATCGATCAGGCCGCGTTGGTGGACCTCTGCATGGCGCGGCTGGGCGACTGCGCTGCAGTGCACCGCTGGTTGACCGCGTAGGCGCAGCGAGCCGTGACGCTCGGGCGCCACATAGGCCAGCCGCTATGCCAGCGCGCCAGTCTCCCGCCACCAAGCGATGCCATCGCGCACCGATTGGCGCACGCATCGGGGCTCAAAGCTGAGCGCCGTGCGTGCGAGCGAGGCGTCGACCTCGAGCCGCGTCCGTAAGGCATACAGCGCGTCGGCGGTAAAACTCGACGGCAGCAACCCAGAGAGTCGCAGCGCGCCCATCAGGGGTGGAATCAACCCCAGCACAAACGTGGGCACACGCATCAACGGCGCGCCGCCGCCACACTCGCGCACGATGGCGTGCAGCTCCTTGACGTCGAGGTAGCCGCCGCTCAGCAGATGATTCGCGCCGACCGCGCCGTGCGTCATCGCCATCAGCGCGGCGTCAGCGACGTCGCGCACATCGACCCAACAGAACCCGCCGGACGGCAGCAGGGGCAGATCGCGGGTGTACATGTCGCGGAGCGTGGCCCCCATCAGGCTAGGTAGGTGGTCGCTCGGTCCGATCACCCCCACCGGGTTCAGAATGGTCGCGTTCAGCCCGCGGGCGATGACCTTGCGCAGCTCAACCTCGCCGAGCGCCTTCGTTCGATCGTAGATGGGGTCGGTCGCGTCGAGCGCCGCCGGATCGGTCTCCACCAAAGGCCCGGGCAGCCGCCACGTGCGATAGGCGTGGACCGAGCTGACGTGCACCATGCGCCCGACCCGGGCCGCCAACGCGGCCTCCGCGACGTGGCGCACGCCGTCGACATTCACGGCGTGCATCATCGCGTCATCCGCGGCACGCACCGAGATAAACGCAGCCAAGTGGATGACCACGTCTTGTTTGGCCAGCGCCGCGTCGAGCGACTCGCGGTCCCGAACGTCGACGGTCACCCGCTCAACGGCGACGCCGTCCAGCACCGACGCGTCGCCATACACCAGCGCGCGCACGTCGTGGCCCGCAGCGACGAGTTGTGGCACCAAAACACTACCGATGTGGCCGGTTGACCCCGTGACTGCGACGCGCATGAGTGGCTCCGTGGCTATGTGGGGGGCCGTCGAACCGAGACGGACGACCCAGATGTTCCTGACGTGCGCCTGTCGGCTGGCGCCTCGAAAACCGCTACGCCGCTGGCGAATAAGCCAACCGCTCTTCAATCAACCGCAGGCGGTCTGCCGGGGTCATCTCGCCCGTCAAATCCACCAAATGCGTCACCATCAGATCCCGCCGATCCAGCAGAATCCAGAACAACAGCTCGTACACCTGGGTGTCGCGAAAGATGATGGCGCCGTTGTCCCGATACGCGTCCAGATTGGACTCGTAGTGGGTCCGCAGGTCCTGCCAGTTCGCTTGCGGTTTGAGGTGGTGGGCCGCGTGAAAGTCCTCGTTGAACACGTTGTAGTGGCCCTCGAGCAGCGTCACCGAGTTGCGATACACGTTGTCCGGCTGCGTCGGGTCAACAAAGGCGTGTTGCACGTGGTTCACGGCGCCGATGAGCAGCATGATCGACAGATGCGGCACTTGCACGTACCCAAGCCCCACCCGCCAGTCCCACACGGTCAGCGACAACATCAGGCCGTAGAAGAACGCCATCCCGCGCGCCATCCGCCACGCGTCGCGCGTTCGGCCGCGACGCCAGTGATGCAGGAAGACCGTCACCCCCATCTGCGAAAAAAGCTGACGCACAAGCTGGTCGAGCAAGGCCTTGGGTGCGGCGCGGTTCATGTGACGCGTGGTCGTCACGTCGTCGAGGCTGTTGTCGTACTTGTGGTGGATGCGCACGTGGCCCATGGGGTACTGCGCGGGCACGTGCCCGTACACAAAGCCCATGACGTACGTCACGTATGGGTCGAGGACATGCCAGCGGCCCTTAAAGAAGCCGCTCTTCTGGTGGCCGTGTTGGTGCGCCAAGGTCGCGAAATAGGCAAAAAAGCGGAAGTACGGCCCCATGATGAACACGTGGTAGGCGAACAGCGCCAACACGTCGAAATGGTCCAGGTTATGCTGCCGCCAGGCCATCCAGACAAAGGCGCCCGGCGCGACGATGCCGGTGGAGAAGATCACCCACAGCCAGTCGGCGTTGCGTTCGTCGCGCAGCATCTTGGGAGCCGCCCAGCGCGCCGCGCGGTCGATGGTCGCTCGCGCGCCTTTGGTCAGGCGGTTGTTGCCGAAGGGCTTTAGCAGCAGGTCCCACAGCAGGGTCGACGCCACGACCGCGGCCGTCCACGGCAGCTGGAGCAAAAAGCAGCACGCCACCCACTTGGTGCGGCCGCTCAGCGGCGGCGTGATGCTGGCGGACTGGGCCGCGACTGTGTCCATCTTTGGTGCTCCGAGACAGCGGGGCGACAGGGGGCGGGGCGACAGGGGGCGGGGCGACAGGGGCGGGGCGACAGGGGGCGGGCGGCCCGTCGGGCACGCGCCCCGGCGACGGGGCGACGGGGGCGACGGAGCGAGGCAGCAAAGGGGCGAAGCGGGGCGAAGCGGGGCGAAGCGGGGCGAAGCGGGGCGAAGCGGGGCGAAGCGGGGC
>CALENB010000534.1 GCA_937910235.1 uncultured Myxococcales bacterium
GTGGTGGATAAGGCAGCGAGTAAAGTCGCGGCGAACGCTGAGAAGGCTATGGCCGAGAAGCAGAAGGCCGCCGCCCTGCAGGCCGCCGCCGAGGCCGAGAAGAAGGCGCGCTTCGATAAGGCCGTCGCAGCCAAGGTGGATCAAGTGGTGGCTGAGAAAGCGGCCGCCGCCGCGAAAGCGGCCGCCAACGCAGCTAACGCAGACGCCGGCGCTGCCGCGGCGAGCGCCGACGTTGCGTCCAGCGACACGACCACCGCAACCCCTGGCGCGGACGTCGCCGCGGCTGCCGCCGACGCTGCCGCGACACCGGGATCTCATGACGCAGCCGCGTTGGCCGCCATCGCTGCGTTCGCGTCGTGCAAGCGCGTCGACCGGCGCCGCTGCCCGGCGTTCGCGACCCTCGAGAAACGCTGCAAAACCGCCTGGAAAGCGCGTCGCAAGGAGGCGAAGGCCTATGAGCTGCTCTGGCGAACGCTGCTGCACGGCCTCAGTACGGCCGAACACCATCGGTCGCGGTATGGCGCCACCCTCTTGGCCACGAGCCCATGCCGGCCGACCCCTGAGCTGCTGGCGGATGAAGCGGCCGGCCGAGCGGTGCTGACGGCAGTGCGGCGGGAGGGCAAGGTCGGCGGCGTGGCGGCGCGCATGGGCACGCTCCTGAGCGCGTGGTGGGCACCCGAGCTGCCCAAACTCCACGTCGAGGTGGAGACGCTGCTGACCGACAAGATGCACCCGGTGCCGGACGCTCGACGAGAGTTGGTGCGCGCTGGTGGGGTCTACGCTGGCAAGCGACAGGCGCTCGGTCGGGCGCTGCTGCAGGTGGCCAACACCCGCGAGGATGACGTGACGGTGCGCGCCCAGGCGGTTCGGCAGCTGTGGCGGCTGGTCGGCGGTGAGTCAGGCGATGACGCCATCGCTTCGCTGGCCGGCATCGCCACGGATCGGCCCGGCGAGCTCACAGGAGAGGCGTACGCAGCGTTGGGCGACGCCGCCGCGTTGCCGTTGTGGCCAGCGTTGGTGAAGGGATGGCGCGCGCAGCCCAACGACCCGCTGCTCGCCGAAGCCATGGCGCGCGCGACCTGGCGGTACGCCGTGGTGAAGTACCCAAACCCGAGCGCCAGCGTGACCGTGCGCGTCGCCGCGTTTGACGTCGCCATGGAGGTCTTGAGCGCTACGGCGGTGCCTGCGGCGAAGCGATTACCCGCGATCTACTGCCTACAGAGCGGCGGTCATCCCCACGCGCGCGTCGCCCTGGAGCGACTGGCCGCGGGCGGAGACGCCATCCTGGCGAAGGCCGCGACCAAGGCCTTAAAGCGCGTAAAGTCGGTCGATTGGCTGATCGCGAAGCTGGTGCCGCCGATGCAAGGGCCTCCGGTGGCGCGGCCTAACGGCACGGCGCCGCGGCGTCTGGATCAAGGCAGCGTTCGACCCAGCGCGCGCGTGCCAGCCGGGCGCATCGCGCGGCCAGCGCCGGGTCGTCCGGGGCGCTAGCGGCCCAGTACGTTGGCGGGCGGTCATCACGGTGACTCGCGTTTCGTGTGCTGAGATTGGATGTTGGCGCGCAAGCCCAGCCCACGTGCTGGCGGAGACGTCCGCGGCGACGGTGGCAGGTTGGCGATCGGTTGACGGGAGCGTCCTCGCCGCATAGGATGCGTCGCAAGACAACAATTCTGGCAGCGAATCCAATGCTGGCGGCGAACCCGCAGCGTCACACCGTCCCACCCTCACACCGTCACGAGGTCCAAGATGCGAAACCAGTCCCTTATCCGCGCGCTGATAGTGGTGTCGATGCTGCTTTCGACCGCGGCGTCGGCGAACGCCACCCCTGTCGAGGCGAATTCGAATCCGGCCGCCAGCACCAATTGGGGCCTGGGCGCTGGTGTTTCGTACTCGGTCTACGGTGGCCTCAGCCTCACGCCAGCGGCTTACGGTTCGTCGGCCCTGTCCGCGCTTGGCGCGCTCGGCGCGCTCGGTGGCTTGGGTGGCCCGTCGGTCGCAGCCGTGGTCGAGCGGCGCGCCGGCCACGGCTGGTTGCTGCTGGCCGCGGACCTGAACTATGACACCTACGATCAGACGGACGATCGCGAAGTGGGTGGGGCGACCGGCAGCGACAAGGCCATCAACGTCGATCGTGAAGCGATGACATGGTGGCAAGCCGCCATCTCATTGGGGTGGCGCTACGTGCACAATCAGGGCGATCGCGTCGAGCTCTCGACCTATGGATTGCTGTCGGCGAGTCGCTACACCGCCGAGTCAGTCGCCAAAGGCACGGACGACACGACGGATGGTGCCCGAAACTGGACCGCGACCACAACCTCGATCGGCCTTGGCGGCGCGCTTGGCATCACCGTGGACGCGCGCCTGACCGAGTCGATCTCCTTGCGAATCGCCACGCCCTTGCTCGTTGCGGGCCGCTCGTGGACGGATTCTCAAGTCATCACCGAGGGCAAGGGACACGTCGACACCCGATCATTCAGCGGGGCCAACGTAGGCCTACGTTTGGCGCCGAGATTGCTGCTGCGCGTTGGCTTCTAATCACGCCGTTTCGGGTAGCCTCGGAACCAACCGCCGGGGTGGCCTAACGCATGACCGACACCATCCACAATTGGAGCCGCACGCACGCCTGCAACCCGACGAAGCTGGCGTTTCCGGAGGACGAAGCCGCCGTCATCGCGCTCGTGACCGAGGCTGCGGCCACAGGCGCGACCCTCCGCGTCGTGGGCGCCCTCCACTCTTGGAGTGACATCGCGATGAGCGACGGCGTACTGGTCTCGCTCGACCGCATGCAGCGTGTCCTCGAACTCGACGCCGCCGGCCTTCGTGTCCGTGTCCAGGCCGGCATTCGCGTCAAGCAGCTCAACGAAGCGCTGGCCGCGGCCGGTCTCGCCCTCCCTATTGTCGGCTCTGTTGTGGAGCAGAGCGTCGCCGGGGTCCTGGCCACGGGGACCCATGGCTCGAGCCTGGTTCACGGCAACATCGCCGACTCCGTTGTGGGTATGCGGCTCGTCACAGGGCAGGGCGACGTGGTGGAGCTGCAGGACGACGATCCCCGATTGCCAGCCGCGCGCGTGGCGCTGGGTGCGCTCGGCGTCGTCACCGAAGTGACCCTGCGCGTCGTTTCAGCGTTCCAGCTCTGCGAGACCACGGAGGCCGTCTCTTTTGACGACGCGGTGCGCGATATGGCCGAGATCGCGCGCTCTGCGGAGTACGTGAAGCTGTGGTGGCTGCCACACACCGACGTGGTGATCATATTTAGGGCGGCGCGAACGACCGACCTTGGCCGAATCTCCCCCATCGCCCGATGGTTGGATGAGCACCTCCTCAATCGCCTGGTATTCGCCGCCGTGCTGCGACTAGGTCGGCTCTTTCGCGGCCTCATCGCGCCGCTCAATCGCCTTATCGCGCGCACCTATCTCAAACCGAGGCGCACCATCGGCCGCAGCGATCGCGTGCTGAGCCTCGCCATGCCACCGCGCCACCGGGAGACCGAGTACGCCCTCGCGCTCGCCGACGCGGGCGCGGCGTTGGCTGCGACGCGCGCGCTCATCCTGAATCACGATCTGCGTGTCAACTTCATCACCGAGGTGCGGTTCGTGCGCGGTGATGACGCTTGGATGAGCCCCGCGAGTGGTCGGGACACGTGTCAGCTCGGCGCCTATATGGGTGACGCAGCCGGTGTGGAACGCTATTTCTCGGAGTTTGAGACGGCCATGAAGGCGCTCGGTGGCCGGCCCCATTGGGGCAAGTCGTTTCGCGTCACGACGGATGAACTTCGCGCGATTTATCCAGATTTTCAGCGATTCCGCGACTTGGTCGAGACCTGGGACCCGCAACGCATCTTTCGGAATCGCTTTGTGGCGCGGTTATTTGAAGACCCGACGTCGGACCAGAGCCGCCGAGACGACCTCGTGGGAGAGC
>CALENB010000535.1 GCA_937910235.1 uncultured Myxococcales bacterium
GGCACGCTCACCGTGACCGACAACGGCATCGGCATGAGCTTCGACGAGGTCGTCGAGCACATCGGCACCATCGCGCACTCCGGGTCGGAGGTCTTCAGCGCCAACATCGCTGACGCCTCAAGCGCCGACGCTCCCGAGCTGATCGGCCGATTCGGGCTGGGATTCTACTCCTCGTTTATGGTGGCTGACGAGGTGACGCTGACGACGCTGAAAGCCGGCGAGTCGGAAGGTGTGCGCTGGCAGAGCGAAGGTGGCGGCAGCTACACCATCGAGAAGGTGGCCGCGGACGCGATTGGCCACGGCCGTGGCACGCACATCACGTTGCACCTGAAGCCGCTGGACGACGACGACGCCGAGGCGCAGGACTTCACCGACGCGTATGTGTTGAAGCAGGTCGTCAAGAAGTACAGCGATTTTGTCGCGTTTCCGGTCGTCATGGACGACAGCCGCACAGAGACGGAGCGCGATGAGGATGGCGAGCTCGTGGAGGGCGCTGAGGCGCAGACGATCGTCGAAGAGAACACGATCAACTCGATGAAGGCGCTGTGGACCCGCGCGCCCGACGATATCTCCGACGAGGAGTACGCTGAGTTCTACCGCCACCTGACCCACGATTGGGGCTCGCCAGCTGACCGGATCCACCTGCGTGTGGAGGGGATGAACGAGTACACGGCGCTGATGTACGTGCCCGAGCGTGCGCCGATGGACCTGTACTCCCGCGAGGCGAAACGAGGCCTCTCGCTCTACGTGAAACACGTCTACATCAGCGACGGCGTGCGCGAGCTCATGCCCGAGTACCTCCGCTTCATCCGCGGTCTGGTCGACAGCCCGGACCTGCCGCTCAACGTCAGCCGTGAGGTGGTGCAGCAGCACCGGCTTATCGGGTCGATGCGCAAGCACCTCGCCAAGAAATGGTTGACGCACTTCGCCAAGCAGCTGACGGCGGATCGTCCGGCGTACGAGAAGTTCTGGGCTGAGTTTGGCGCCGCGCTGAAAGAGGGCTTTCACTACGACGCGGGCAACAAGGATAAGCTTGAGAAGACGCTGCTCTTCCACACGACGAAGGGTGACGGGCTGCGCTCGCTCGCCGAGATTGTGGCCGATATGCCCGAAGATCAGGAGGAGCTGTACTACCTCAGCGGCGACAGCTTGGAGACGCTGCGAAACGCACCGCAGCTTGAGATCTTCCGGAGCAAGAACATCGAGGTGCTGCTGTTCAGCGACGCGATCGACGAGGTCCTCGTCGGGAACGTGCCCACGCTGGGCGGCAAGAACCTGACGTCGTCGAGCCGTGGCGACATCGATCTCGACAAGCTGGGCGCGAGCGAGGCGACCGAAGCGGAGACGGAGGAGAGCAAGGAGACGTCGGCCGCGCTCTCACCGCTGATGGAGACGTTGGGCAAGGCGTTGGAGGGCCGCATCGAGAAGGTGCAGGTCTCCGCGCGGCTCACCGACAGCGCTGCCTGCCTCGTCACGCCTGAGAACGGCATGACGCCGCAAATGGAGCGGATGTTCAAGGCGATGGGTCAAGACGTGCCGGCCAGCAAACGACTGCTCGAGCTCAATCCGACCCATCCGCTCGTGCAGAAGCTGGCTGATTTGCACAAAGCGAACGCGGACGACGCGCGCATCGCGACGTTCGGTGAGCTGCTCATCGATCAGGCCGTGCTCAGTGAGGGCGGTCAACTCGAGAACCCGCACGAGTTCGTTCGCCGCATGGCCGAGGTGATGACCGCGGCGCTGTAGCGGGTGTCCGACACAAGTCGAGATTGGGATCGGACGGCGCGACCGCTGCACATCTTCGTTGCAGCGGTCGCGCTCGTCGCGCTTGTGCTGGCCGCGCTGTTGACGCCCGGCAGCAGTCCAGCTCACGTCGCTTGGCTGGGCGAGGACCTGGACGTGCCGTGCTCACTGCGCCTGATCTTGGGCGTGCCGTGCTGGTCGTGCGGGATGACCCGCGCGTTCGTCGCCGGCGTGCGCGGCGACCTCGCGGCGGCGTGGGCGTTCAACCCAGCTGGGCTGTGGTTGCTGGGGATGGTGGGGGTGCAGCCACCGTATCGGTTCGTGCGGATCCGGTGGCCGGGTCGACTACCCGGCACGTGGCAGCCAGAGGCGATCATGGCCGGCGTCAGCGCCGTCGTGGTGCTGGCGGCGTGGATCATTCGGCTCACGACGGGGCAGCTGGTCTGAGTCGCCTCGAGTGACTATTCGACTGGATTTGCGGGCTATTTGCTGGCGTCGCGATGTTTGGACGGTTGCTTCAGGCGGGTCACGACGCGACGGTGCGCGTGTTTGACCGCGAGCCGGATGCGACTACGCCGCCGCTGCGGGCGCTGTGGTTCGCCGTTGGCGTCCACCGTTCGAACGACCGGCGCCATTGGCCGCGCCAGCCGCCTGACATAGTTGATGGCGTTGTCGAATAGACTCATCCCAGCCCCCTGTGACCTGACCGCGCCGCGGCGGCCCACCCCGTTTGTACTTGCCTTGCAGTCTAGGCTATCGGGCTGGAGAATGGGGAGTTTTGCCACGACACGGACGAATTTTGCGCCGCATGACGTGGCTGGACGGGGCCTCGATCATCGTTTCGTCCATGACGGTAGACCAGGCAGTCTCGCGAAC
>CALENB010000536.1 GCA_937910235.1 uncultured Myxococcales bacterium
CCGTCGTTGCCGGAGAGCCGCACCCAATTCATGCGCTGGGTGCGCCGGAACGGCTTGGCGTTTTGGACCTGCTGGATGCTGCTGTTCGGTCGCTGATTTTTTCGGGTGGACGAAACGATGACCAAGGCCAAGAATGCGACTCCGCAGACTAGCGTGTCGCCGCGACGCGCGCGATGTGACGCAGCACCCGCTGGTGAACTTGGTGCACGATCGTATCCACCCACACACCCCAATACGCCTCCGGGCCCATGTTGATGCGGTACCACGTGCGCCCGATGAGCTCCGTGCGGCCGCCCGCCAGCGCCTTGAGTCGAAACTCACCGCGTTCGCTGTGCAGCGTCTGGTCTACGAGATGGGGCGCGTGCACGTGGCGCCAGAAGGACATCTCCGTCATCGGCGCGGGCTGCTCGCTAACATCGAAGGCGAGGTGGGTGGGTGGGTTCCACACGGTGATGGGCTCGACAAACGCGCCCGTCGTGAACTCGCAGTGGCGCACCGCCCCGACGCCCTGCCCGTCGATCCGGGCTCGCAGCGGCATCGCGACGCCTGCGCGAAAGAGCCAGGTGTTGTCGGCGTCGGCGGGGATCTCTGGGAAGGCGACGACGATGTCCCAGACGCGGGCGGGCGGCGCGTTCACAACCACGCGTGTCTCGACCATGCGCAAGGCCGCTGCGGGCGGCTGCCCAACCACGGCGAGCGGCAGGACCAAGAGCGGCACCCCAAGGGCGCGCTGCCAACTCTGCGTGGGCGTGCCAGCGATGGCTTTGCCGATGAGCGCACCCATGGCACC
Source organism: uncultured Myxococcales bacterium (assembly GCA_937910235.1). Classification (GTDB taxonomy): domain Bacteria; phylum Myxococcota_A; class UBA9042; order UBA9042; family UBA9042; genus UBA9042. The sequence goes on from CALENB010000536.1 coordinate 791, forward strand.
AGCGGCGCAGGCCAGTGGCATCGCCATCGCGAGACAGATGACCCCCTCCGCGGCAAAAAGCAGCAGCAGGAGCCCGGCCAGCAGCTGGGTCACGACACCAACGGCCAGCACGCTGCTCTCGCTGCGCGGCGCCTGACGGCAGTAGATGAAGCCCGCGATGGCGCCCATCAGGAACGGCGCGCCGAGGAACACGGTGCCGCCATAGGAGCCGAAGCCGCTCGCCGCGATGCCTACGAAGAGCAGCGACAGCGCCGCGCCAGCAAAGACGCCTTTCAGCGCCGCGGCGATGCCATGATCGTGGTCTGCTCGGTGTGGTGCGGAGGGTTCACCGTCCGCCGTGCCGGTCGCGTGCGAGCGTGCGCGCGCCGGCATGGCGGCGAGCATGGCGATGAACAGGTAGTTCAAGAAGGGGAGCAGGAAGCCGAGGCCCACCCACGCTGGCAACCCCGCGTCGCGGGCTCGGCGAACGCTCATGGCGGCGCCGATCCATGCGAACGGCAGCGTCCACGCCACCAGGCCGAGCACCATCGCCGGCGTTGGATCCGGGCCGAGGAGGGCGTTGCGCAGCTGCAGCACCGGCATGAAGTAGACCGTGGGCGACGGCCACGCGCCGTTGAGGGTGTAGCCGAGCGCCGCTTCCACCGCGAATTTCAGGGCCATCAGCGCGAGACCAACCCGCAGGTACTGTCCGCGAGAGACGGCGCCCTCGGTGGTGAGCATGCGACTCAGGAGGCGCGGCCCACTCGGAGGCTGGTGGCCCGTTTCGGGTTGCGCCTCACCGCCGCCAGCGCCGTCGGGGATCGACTCGTTATCATCGTTGGGTGCGTCGTTCATTTGCTCTTGGTCGGTTGGTGGGATAGGGGTGCGACACCCTCGCGCGGAACGCGGCGTGACGCGGCGAGAAGCGGAGTCCCCAAGGTACCAGACCCATGTCAGAGCCACAGCAGCGCGAAGGCGCAGAATCGGAGCCGACCGCGTTGTTGGCCCACACCGCGCTCGGTCCTCCCGACGCGACGGAGACCCTGATCCTGGCACACGGCATCCTGGGCTCAGGCCGGAACTGGCGGAGCTTTGGCCAGCGACTCGTCGCCGCCAGGCGGGCGCTGCGGGTGGTGCTGGTCGATCTGCGTGGCCACGGCGACAGTCACGGTCTCTCCGGTCCAGCGACTGTCGATGCCTGCGCGACGGACCTCGTCGCCCTCGGCGCGTTTCTGGCGACGCAACCTCCGCTGACAGGCACGGCGGCGGCTCGAGCTGACGCCGCTGTCGCTACCCACACCATGGTCCTCGTTGGACACTCGTTCGGAGGCAAGGTGTGCGCCGCCGCGGCAGCCTTGTGGCCCACGCCGGTGCGGCAGCTCTGGGTCCTCGACGCGCCGCTGGGCACCCGCCCGCCGCAATCGTTGCACGCGCCCCAGCAGAGCGAAGTGGAGACGCTGGTCGCGGCCTTGACGCAAATCCCCATGCCGACGCAGCAGCGATCCGACGTGGCCACTGCCCTGAAAACCCGGGGTTTCAGCGCTGCCCTGTGCGCTTGGATGACGACCAATGTCCGTCGCGAAGCCGCCGGCTATGTGTGGCGATTCGACCTCGACGTTGTGAACGAGCTGCTCGCCGACTACTACACAGCCGATCTCTGGCCCGCCTTCTCCCTGCCACGCCCAGGCGCGCGCCACTTCCTGATCCGTGGCGACCGCAGTGACCGCTGGACCCCTGCCGACATCGCGCGCCTCGCCGCCCTCGAACGGGCCGGCCGTGCGCGTGACATTGTGCTCGAAAACGCGGGACACTGGCTGCACGCAGACAATCCCACCGGCCTGCTCCAACTCATGATCCATCACCTGTAGCTCCGCAAGCGAGGCGCCGTGCTTCCCACTCTCTCGACGAGCCCGCGACTTCGCATCACGACCCTCTGCGTGCTGTACATGGCGCAAGGCATCCCGTGGGGCTTTGTCGCCATCACCCTGCCCCCCTACCTCGGTGAGCGTGGCCTGTCCGCGGCGGCGATCGGCAACATCCTGTTCTGGTCGACCCTGCCCTGGAGCTTCAAGTGGATCGCGGGCCCGCTCATCGACCGCTTCGGCTTCCCGGCCATGGGTCGGCGGCGCCCCTGGATCCTGCTCGCGCAGACGATGATGGCGCTGACCATCGGCGCGATGATCCTCATCCCAGACCTCACCGATGGGATCCAGGCGCTCAGCGCGATGATCTTCCTGCACAACTGCTTCAACGCCCTGCAGGACGTATCTGTGGACGCCCTCGCGGTCGACCTGCTGGAGGAGGAGGAGCGCGGCAAGGCCAACGGCCTCATGTACGGATCCAAGTACGTCGGCGGCTGGATGGGCGGCGCCGGGCTCGCGACCGTGCTGGCGGCGTCGGGCATGCGGGCGGCGTTGATGCTGCAGACCGTGATTCTGCTCTGTATCATGGCGTTTCCGCTGCTGCTGCGGGAGCGCCACGGCGAGCGGCTGCTGCCTTGGTCACCCGGTAAATCGAGCGCGCTTCCGGGCGCGATGACACCGTCGGTGCGAGGCCTGTTTCGCAATCTGGGTCGGGCGTTCTCCCTTCGATCGACCCTTGGCGGCGTCGCCCTCGCGCTCACGACGTCGCTTGGCACGGGCGTACTGTCGGTGATCGGCGCGGTGTTTTTCACGCAGCGCCTCGGCTGGACCGGCGCTGAAAAGGCGCAGCTCGACGGCTGGGCGGTGTGGTTGGGGCTGTTCGGCTCCATCGGCGGCGGCTGGCTCGCAGATCGCTTCGGCGCCAAGCGTGTCATCGCGTTCGGCGCCCTCGGCCTGGCGGGCGTTTGGGCCGCTTTTGCGGGGTTAGAGCCGTATTGGGCGAGCGAACCCCGCATCCCCATCGCGCTGCTCCTGCTCGAGCCGCTGCTGCAGTCGCTGATGACGGTCGGCCTGTTCGCCCTCTTCATGACCATCTCGTGGCCACAGGTCGCGGCGACCCAGTTCACAGCGTACATGGCGTTGCTGAACCTATCGACGACGATAGGCCATTGGATGGCCGGCCCCATCGACAGCGCGCTCGACTACCGTGGCATGTACTTCGCCGGAGCCGTCATTCAAGCCAGCATGCTGTTGTTCTTGCCGCTCATCGACCCAAGCGAGACGCGGCGCGTGCTGGGCGACGGGACAGACCACGCCATCGATGAACCGGCCACGGTGGGCGAGGTTCCGGCGGCCTAGGGAGAGACGTTGGCGACCACCGTGCTCGGCAGCGGCAAGCCGCCGACGCTGTGCAGCAGGTGCCGGCGAACGCGCTGCCACACCACCTCGGCGCCGTGGGTCGACAAGTGGTAGCCGTCCTTCAGGCGGCGGGGCTCTCTGCGCTCAGCGGCGCGATCCAACAGGTAGAGCTGATCGCCGGCAGGCGACACGGCCGCACCGCACTTCGACGCGCGGGCGCCGAGGATCTGCAGGCGCCGCACACGGCGCAGGCGTCGATCCAGCGCGAGCCAGCGCACGTCAGCAGGCGGCATGATGATGACGCGCCGTGCGCCACGGTCACAGATCTTGTCGATCAGCGCAGTGACCCGCTTCATGTAGATCCCCGGCCACTCAGGCTCATGGAAGCGCACCCACTTATCCCGACCCTTGCGATGCATCGCGGCGCGCTCAGCCGGCCACAGCCAGATCCCCTGCGGGTCATTGACGCCCATGTAGACCAGTACACCCGCGACGTGGTTGTCGATCGGGAGCTTGTCGAGCGCCGCCATCCAGTCGTAGTAGTCCGGTCGCGAGAACCCGGTGGCCGACATGCCAAATCGTGAGGCCTCGAAGCCGACCTCTTGCAGGCGACGCACCATCAACCGGCCGAGATTACCTGCGACGGACGACGAGCCAACGATCAAGAATCGGTCCCCCCGCTGTGGCCTGCTGGCAGCGGAGCGGCTACCCCACTGCGACACCAGATCGCGCTCCAAGGCCAGAAACGCGGCGTCTGTGGCGTCCTGGTCGTCCGCGGGCGCCGCGCGCAGCTCGCGCACCAGATCGCTGCGGGCGTTGCGGCCGGGAGCGGCGGTTGGGTGACCGACGCTGACCCTGTGGCCGCCATGGGCCGCGCGTTTTGCCGCACCCTCAGCCAGCCGTGAGGACGGCGGCGCGGCTTGTGCGCTCGACGTCCACCCCGCGGCGCAGAGCACGCCGGTGGCGACAAGGGTGGTTCGAAGTATTCGGCGCACATTCCTGTTCATCGGTCGCAGTTTAGCATGTTGGGCAGCGGAATGTCTCGCGCATTGTCAACGGCACGAACGCCAAAGCGCGTCGGCCCAGGTGCGCAGCCCAAGGCAGACCGCCCACATCCTGCGGCACCTCCGCGTCGAGCTGGACTGCTCACACGTCCGATTCAGCGCGCTCGCCGCTGGCCCATCAAAGCGCCAACTCTTCCCGATCTGCGTCGTGCTCCTGTGTGGCGTCGACCTGCAGCCAAGCGCTCAGCCAGCGCACGCCCAGGTAGAACGGGCCGGTATCCAGCAGCGCCGCCGTCGCCTTGAACACGTAACCAGACGCGATGAACACCAGCAGCTGCGGCCAGATCGGCGCGTCCACCTTCACGGGCAACGCATGTGCGTAGAAATGTGTGATGAGGATCACCGCGGTGGAGTCGACCAGCTGGCTGGCCAGCGTGGAGCCGTTGTTGCGCAGCCACAGGTGGCGCCCGTGGGTGAGTCGCTTCAGAAGATGGAACAGGTGCACATCGCAGAACTGCGCCGCGAGGTAGGCGACCATGGACGCAGCGACCGCGCCAAACGCGAGCGTCCGCACCTCGAAGAAGATCGGCAGGCGGTTGGCCGCGTCGGGGACGAGCGCACCGCTGGCGTCCAAGGTCTCGTATCCGGGCAAGGCGCCGCCAAGCCACAGGATGAAGATGACCCACGCGTTGAGCGCGAGCCCCATCCAGACCACCGCGTTCGCGCGCCGGCGGCCGTAGATCTCGCTGATGAAGTCTGTGCAGAGGAACGTGAGTGGGTACGGCAACACGCCCACCGCGAGCACAAACGGGATCTGGACGCTGCCGACGTGAAAGCTGAGGTCGATGAACCGCGTGATGCCCAAGATGTTCAACATCGTCAACGAGCCGAGAAATAGGGCCGCGAGCGCGAGGAAGACCCGCTCTCGGCGGGCGTGGAGGTGGC
>CALENB010000537.1 GCA_937910235.1 uncultured Myxococcales bacterium
CGAGCAGATAGAAGCTCAGATCGGCATCCCGACCGCTGTTGTGGCTGACGCTAGCGCCGATATCCCCGCCACCGGCGCGGCTGAGGTTGCCGATGGTCAGCGGTGCGCCCGGATGCTCGCGCGCCACACCCGCCGCCGCGTCGCGAACCAGCGTGACGAGCTCCACCGTGCCGTAGAGGGTGCGACTCTTTCTGCTGCGTGACAGAAAACGCAGGTGCGGATCGGCGAGGGTGTCGAGGCTCAGGCCGCCCTCCAGGTGGCCGCGCTGAGGCGTGCCGACGCTGCGGCTGGCGCCGTGGTCCAACCGACCCAGACGGCCCAATTGACCCAGTCGACCCAGCTGGCCCAGTCGACCCAAGTCGTCGAGATCAAAACCAACCGCCGCGACGGGCCCACCCGCAGCGCTGCGCAGCACAGGCTCCGTCGGTCGTGCGAGCGGCTCCACGTTGGCAGAGACCCCGGCTTCTCCGCCTGGCAGGTCGGTCGCCGTCAGCGCGCTGGTCAATTTTTGGGGCTGTTGAGTCGCCGTGTTCTGGCGGGTCATCGTCTTGACGGGCGACAGATGCGGCGCGGACTTGGCCGAGGGCGCTTCGTCCTTTTTTGCGCACCCCGCCACCAGCAGGCTCACGGTGAGCGCAGCAACGAGCAGGCGCAGCGCAGGGCGCTTCACCAGCTTCAGGCCCGCACAACGGCGCATCTTCAGGCCCGCAGCGCCAGCGCGACGACACCCGGCACCTTGCGCCACGATCGCTTCTCCTCCAGCTCCACCATCTTGCGCGCCACCCCTAAGGCCTGCTTGTGGCCCTCAAACCAGACGGGCGTGGGGAAGATGCGAAACGGCGCGCGCAGCACGGTCTTCTGCGGGTGGTCGAGCAGGTACGTGTTGTGCACGACGCCCTTGCCCGAGCGAATGTCGTTGTCCGGGTTGCCGGGGTACGCCCCCCACGTGCCAGAGCCGATGCCAAAGATCAGGCCTGGAAACGCGTTGATCGCCACGCCGCCATAGCGCAGGTCGGCGATAGCGCGGTCGAAGGCGCTGGCGTTGGCCTGCATGGTCCTCTTGTCGCAGATCACGAAACACGACAGGTTGCCCCACGCCTCCTCATTGGCGAATCGAGTGGCCTCCTCTAGGAAGGTCGCCGCGTCATCACAATCGAGCGTGACCTCCGCTAACACCCCGCAGAAGGCCTCGTGGCTCAGGGCGTACTCGTCACCGCTGGGCGCGACGTGCGGCAGGATCGTCCACGGCACCACCTCGTGGCCCGGCTCCTCGCTGGCGGCGCCGAGCTGGACGTTGTCTGGATAGGCCTCGCAGAACGCCTTCCAACGGTCCATTGCCCCAGGATAATAAGCTTTTCGCGGAGGGACGGCCGCCAGCGCCTCGTGCAAGGCGGTGAGGAATCGCTGCCGCAGCGGCCAGCCGCTCGCCGTCACCACCGCCTTGGCGGCGAGGCAGTTGAAGCTGGCGTTGTTGGTCACGGCCGAGGCGATGGCGAGCGCGTGGTAGCGAATCTCGGCTTCGCTCCAATCGCCTGGCACCACCAGCACCGGGGTCACACAACCGAGCTCACTGGCGACGGGGCGCTGATTGACGCGGAGATTTTTGGCCTTGTTCTTCGCGCCCTGCTCGCCGACGCCATAGACGATGGCGTCGTGGGTTCGGTCCGATCCGGTGACATGGATCTCCGACACCAGCGGATGATTGCAGAGGTGAACGCCGGCCTCGACGCCGCCATGCACCACCGCCACGTAGCCTTCGTCAATGAGGGGCCGCAGGGCGGACTCCCACATCGGCCCGAGGTAGGCGTTGACCGGGTTGGTCTTGAGCACGACGACCTGATCTTCGGTGAAGAGCTTGTGCAGCACGTCCGTGGGCGCGATGGAGCCGACGTTGCCGGCGCCCAGCACGAGCGCCACCGCCCCCGGTTTGGCCTCGCCGCGGGCCTTGTCGCGATAGATCTTGCCCTGGGTGGCCGGCTTGCCGGGCTCGAGCCAGACCTCGGCGGTGAGGCCCATGAAGAGGGCTTGGTCCATGGCGTCGACGGGCATGACCTGCGCGACGAGCTGGCCATCGGGCCGGCTGCGAATCGCGGGGATCTTGGGCTGGCCGCCCGCCAGCATCGCGTCGCGCAGCAAGCGCAGGGTGCGCATCGTCGGCCACACCTCCGAGAGCCACGGCTCGGCCTGCTCGGCGCCGCTGAGATCGCGATTGCGACTGGTCGCGGCGGCCCACGGCGTCGCGACGGCGCGCACCCCGGCCATGCACTGCTCGAGCAGCTGCACCCGACGCTGCGTGCTCACGGCGACCCAGCGATCCTTGTTCTGGTCGAGGCGCGCGACGGCCGCGTCGATGTCGGCGAGCGGCGTCGGCGGGAAGGTGGCTGTAGGCTCGGCAAACTGGGGTGAAGCCATGGCGTCTCCTGGGTTGGGCGCGGAGGATCGGCGATGCTGACTGCGGGCGCAAGCGCGTTGCTTCGGGCCGGGACTTGCCCTATCACGACCGCGCGCGTTCGTGACCGCGCCCAACCCCGGATTCAACCCGTACGAGAGGAGACAGCCGTGCCCGAAGAGACCCGCATCGTCAGCCCCGGACACAACACCGAGACCGTGCGTTTCGATTCCGGCGAGCTCCACACGATGCCAGCGGGCTGGCAGCTGCTGCCGCCTGGCGACGCTGGCCTCACCAGGCGCGTGAAGGCGGCCGGGCCGACGTGGACGATCAAGGAGTCCCGCGGCCGCAAGGTGTTCTCGCGGGGGCTCTGGGCACCGGCGGCGCACGTCGAGACGGCGCGCAGGCGGTTGGCCGTCGAGCGCGAAGACCCGGCCTACCAGCGCCGATTGGACGCCGGTAAGCGCCGCCGGGACGCCGAGCAGGTGACCTACGTGCAGGACTTTGAGGCCGCGATCGTAGGGTTTTTGGCGTTTGCGCCCCAGCACAGCGCGCTCGCCGAACAGCTGGCCACCCTGGTCGCCGCGCACGCCACCCCCGTCGGCAGCGGCACGGTGGCGCGCACCCAGCGCATCCCGCTGCAGGAGCGCGCCGAGGCGGCGGTGATGGCGTGGATGCGGCACCAGACCACGGACTACGATCACCGCGTCATCGCGCGAGAGAAAGGCAAGCGACGCGAGGTGCGGCGGGACCTGGCGAAGGCGTCGCGGCGTGTGTTGGCGCCGTACCGCGCCGGGCAGCCATCGCCGGCAGGTTGTCCGCTGCTGCGGGCGATCGAGCGACCAGGCCGGTCGACGGCCGTGCCGACGGGAAAGTTGGCGACGCGGCCGGTGCTGCCAACGACCTCGACTGCGCCGCGACCGGCGGCGCCGACGCGACCGCTGAGCGCCACGTTCGTGCAGAAAAAGGCGGCGAGCGCGGGTCGCTGGGGTACCATCGCGCGGCTGAAAACCGCGCCGGAAGAGTGACGTTGGCCGCCTTGACGACGCGGCCCGACGCCCTTTCGTGACGCCCCACGCCCGCGAAAGGACACCCACATGACCCACGCCATCATCACCGGCGCATCGAGCGGTATCGGTGAGGCCCTGGCCCGCGCCTTCGCCGCCGCCGGCTACAGCCTCACCCTGGTCGCGCGCCGCCAAGCCGAGCTACAAGCCCTGGCCGACAGCCTCGACGTGCCCTGCCACGTGGTCCCGCACGATCTCAGCGACCCCGCCCACGCCGCCGACTTCATCGACGCGGCCCGCGCCGCCTTGGGTCCCATCGACGTGCTGATCAACAACGCCGGCATGCAGGTCATCGGACGCACCGACGAGGTCGACCTCGACGCCTGCGAGCGCTCGATCCGCCTCAACCTGCTCACGCCGCTGCGCCTCACCCGCGCGGTGCTGCCCGAGATGAAGGCCCGCGGCAGCGGCACCATCGTCGACGTCGCGTCGATGGCCGCGCTCGCGCCGACGCCCGGGATGGCGTGGTACAGCGCCAGCAAAGCCGGGCTCGCAGGGGCCTCCGATGCGATCCGCGCAGAGCTGATGGGCACCGGCGTGCACGTCGTGACGGTCTATCCCGGCATCATCGGCGAGACCGACATGGGCGGCAAAGGCCTGACGCGCTACAAGCCGACCTTGGCGTTGAAGCTGCAGCCGCAGGGGACCACTGCCGAGTTGTCCAAACGTGTGCTGAATGCGGTGACCAAGCGTCGGGACCGCGTCATCTACCCGTCGTTCAACATCAGCGCGCGCCACTTTCCGGGCCTGACACGCTGGGTGATGGATCGCTTCTCACCCGAGCTGGTCGACGAGCCAACCTGAGGAAGCCATGGCCACCTTCGAGCTGCGCGACTACCAGCGGGAGGCCATCGACGCTGTGCTGCAGGCCCGGAGAGCTGGGCTGCGGCGCATGGTGGTGTGCCTGCCGACGGGGTCGGGAAAGACCGTCATCTTCTCCGAGTTGGCCCGCATGGCGCGGCGCCAAGTGCTGGTGCTCGCCCATCGCGAAGAGCTGCTGAGCCAAGCGCAGGCCAAGCTGCAGGCGGCGGTGGGGGCGGGCAAGACCGTGGCGATCGAGCAAGCCGAGCTGCGGGCGCCGACCGACGCCCACATCATCGTCGCGTCGATCCGCTCGCTGCACCCCGATCGCCTTCAAGCGCTGCTGCGGGGCCGCGATATCGGGTTGGTGCTCTACGACGAATGCCATCACGCCGTGGCCGAAGACAACCAGCGCGTGCTGCGACAGCTGGGTTGTTTTGACGACGCCTGGAACGGCACGCTGCTCGGGCTCACCGCGACCACCAACCGCGCCGACGGCCAGGGCTTGGACGCGGTGTTTGAGCGCATCGTCTATGAGCGCGGCATCTCCGACCTGATGAACGCGGGCTGGCTGGTGCGGCTGCGGGGCTATCGCATCGCCACGGCGGCGGATTTGCGGGGCTTGCGCAGCGGAGGCCAGGATTTTGACGAGGCTGAGCTGGCCGAAGCGGTCGACATCGAGGCGCGCAACGGCCTAGTCGCGCGCGCGATCCAGGAGCTCGCCCGCGACCGACGGACGGTGGTGTTCTGCGTGACGGTGAACCACGCCCGGAACCTGGCCCACGCCCTCAACCGGCTGGGGGTGCCGGCGGGCATCGTCTACGGCGACATGAAATCCGAGCGACGCAAACGAGCCCTGGACGACTTTCGGGCCGGAAAGACGGCGGTTTTGACCAATGTCGGCGTCTTGACGGAGGGTTTTGATGACCCTGGCGTGTCGTGCATCGCCATGGCGCGGCCGACGCGGTCGGAGGGGCTCTACGCGCAGTGTGTTGGACGTGGAACACGACTGGCGCCGGGTAAGAAGGACTGCTTGGTGCTGGATTTTGTCGACCTGTCGGACCTGTCGCTGGTGAGCCTGCCGAGCCTGATGGGCATGCCGGGCGAGCTGGATCTGCAGGGTGAAGATGTCGAAGAGGCGCGGCAGGCGTGGCAGCGCGTCGTCATCGAGGCGCCGGGGATGGAGCTGCTGCCGGGGGTCATCACGCTCGGAGAGATCCAAGAGCGCGCCGCCGGTTTTGATCCGCTGACCCGCGATGTCGACCCGACCGTGCGGGCGATCTCGGCGCTGGCCTGGGAGAGCCTGGGCGCGCGTGGGCTGGCGTTGCATCTGCTGCGTGGACCGCGTGGCGGGCCGCCGCGGCTGGTGGAGCTGCTGATTTTGCGGCAGGGCGGGCGTGGTAAACGCTGGCAAGTGACGCTGGAGGGGCGCGAGCGGGCGCGCTTTTCGCGGATGGAAGACGCCGTGGAGGCCGCAGATTGGGAGGTCTCGCAGATGGGCGAGCAAGCCTACGGCAGCGCGCGGCCGGAGGCGCCGTGGCGGCAGACGCCGGCGGAGGGCGAGCTGGCGGCGCTGGCGCAAGCGGCGCGGCGTGGCCGGCCGGTGCGGTGTCTGGGTGAGGCGATCGCGGCGCTGACGTATGCGGATCAGGTGGGGTGAGGGGGGGGGGAGGCGGCATG
>CALENB010000538.1 GCA_937910235.1 uncultured Myxococcales bacterium
GATGGCGTGGAGGGGGTCGCTCACGTCTGCGCTCCTACGGCCGACCCGTCTGGCACCGCAGACGCCAAACCTGACTGAGATCTGGGCGTACGGCGGGTCAAAACGACATCCGTAGATTCAGCCCAATCTGACCCAGTGGCCGGGCGATCTTTAACGCCGCAGGCACGTTGCCGCCGAGCTGAGCGCTGATCGCGTCATTGAGGTAGCCGCTGTAAAAACGAAACTCGCCGTCGCCGCCGACGTTCGCGGCCACAAAGCCCTCGACGCTGAGGTCCTTCAGCACCTTCGTGCTCATCAAGAACTGCACAAACCCAGTGCCATCGCTCAGGTTGCCGATGGCGCTGAGCGTCAGCGCCGTGTCGTTCCAAGACCCCGGACCCATCGCGACCGCGAACAGTGAGGCGTAGTGCTTGCCGGTGTAAAAGAACGTCAGCGGCATTGGGCCGGCGGTGCTGGGGCTGAGCTGCGCTTTCACGGACCAGTCAATCAACACCTGCGCAGCGTCTTTACCGTCGCTGAACCCCTCGGGATTATGAAAATACTCCGCACCAAAGATGATGGAGTCGTCCTCGCCAATCTCAAGTGTGTAGGACACGCCGGCGCTCAGCATCCAGTGCGCATCGCCGGCAGCGTCGACCCGCACACCCAGCTCACCCGTCACGTCGATGTCCCAGATGCCGGCCGACCAATCCACACCGACACGCGGATCGAAGTCCATGCGTTTCATCGCGGTCAGACCCACCTCAACCGTGCTGAGCACCATCTCAAGCCGGCCGGCCACACCCCAGTTGCGCAGGTTGTCAGCCCGCTCGCCAAGCGCCAGCAGATAGGCGTTCCAACCGAGGCTGTCAATTGGAAAGTGCAACTTCACCATCGGCAAGCCAGTGCGTTGATCAAATAGCGTAAGCGGATTTCGACGTGTGGAGTTGATCACATCGACGGGATTCCACAACCGCGTCGTACCCCAGCGCAATTGCTGCGTACCTACCGTAAGATAGACCCATCTCGCGATGTCGAACTTTATCCACATCTCCACAAGTTGTGTTTGATACGTCGCTGTGTTCGCCGTCAGCCCGGTGAGCGCGGCGCTCTGCTGACTTGAGATGACGGGTGAGTACAACAAGCGTCCACGCACAAAGGCCCGCAGCCGGTCGTTGGGCCTCGCGTCGAAGTAGACATCCATCAAGTTGCTGGATGACAAAGTCTGTCGAGACCACAGCGTATCGGCCGCAATCGCAGCGTTGTTGCGCAAATACAGCAAGCCGCCGATGTCGAGTTTGTCCTTCAGACGATCGATGTCGGCGGTCGTCACACCAGCGTCGCTCCAGCGCTTGTCGCCGTAGTCCTTGCCCACGGGCGTGGTCGCGCTCCCCTGCACGTCGGCCTCCGCCGCACCCCCGGCGCCATCAGGAGCGGCGGGTCCAGGCGCAGTCTTCGGCTTGCGGGCCGCGGCGTTGCGCGACGTCTCGGCTGTGGGTGGCGCTGGCTGCGCTGGGGCCGCCTCGTCCTTCGTCCCGCCGAACATGTCGGCCTCGCGGTCCGTGTCGCTGTCGCCTTTGGTCGGCGGCGGCTCCGAGGCGTCCGCCGATGCGCTCCAGGCGTGAATCGCCGTCAGGAGAGCGACCACTGCGAGCGCGCGGACCCTTCGTTCGTTCATCACCATCTCCGACTTCCGGGCCGCAAATCAGCGACTCTTGGACTCTAGCCACGCCTTTGAAAAGATCGCTTTCGGCAAGGCGCGAAGGTCGGTCTTCTGAATCAGAATCGTCGTGGAGTTGCCCTTCTCGAGCTCGTCAAAGATCCGCATTTCGGACGGGATCCAGACGCTGCGGTTCTTCGTCGGGCTGAACACGCGACGCCACTTCGGCGTGTAGGACGTGCGCATCAGGCGACCGCTGGCGGCGAAATCCTGCTGTTTCAAGACGTTCTCGGTCTCCGCATCCACCCACATACGAATCTTGGGATACGCGACATCGACGCCTTTCTTGGCGATTAGCTCCACACCGTGTGTCGTGAATCTGCCGAGTTTATGTATGCCTAGGTAGGCAACGGTGAAGTCTCGAGACAAGTTGCGTTCGTCAAGGTCCGCACGCCGGCTGTTGGTGCCGCCCAGCTTTTCGCGCTCCGTGCGGCGCTCCCAGCGGCCGACGGTGGGGTCGTACAGCCACAGGTTGCGGTCGATTTTTAGGTACCCTTTGCCACGCTCGGCCTTGGGCTTGAGAAAGAGCAACATGAACCGGTCGTCAGAGTCCCGACGGTAGATGACCGCCTCCGACACCACCGCGGCCTTGTCGCGCTCCTTGTTGCGCATGAAGACGAGCGACTTGTAGTCGCCGCTGTTGCGCTGACGGTCATCCACACGCGCAACGAGCGCCGCCGCAGCCGCCGGGTCGAGCGGGTTGACCGCTGCAGGTGCTGCGGGCGCTGCAGGTGCTGACGGCGCTGCCGGTGCCGCTGCCTTCGGGGCGGGGCCGGTCGGCGCCGGGCCGGTCGGCGCTGCCACGGCGACGTTGGAGGACGTCGCGAGCGCGCCAAACACCATCACAACCAGCCCAACCACATAAGCGGCGGGACGCCGCAGCTCGGGCGGACGAGCCGAGCGCACATTCAATGCCAAAGAGGACCCTGTCATGATGTCCGCTGCGGGGATGTTCGCTGCGGGGATGTTCGCTGCGGGGATGTTCGCTGCGGGGATGTTCGCTGTCATGATGTTCTCCAGTGCGGCAGCGACGCGGGGTTCGCGCGCCCTGCAAACCAACGTGTCGCGCGCCAGCGCATTCGGGCCGGCCGGCTGACGGCCACCCTCACACGTGTTGAATCGCCGTCACAGGCGGTTTCTTCGCTGCGCGCCAAGACGGCACCACCGACGCCAGCGTCGTCACGGTGCCGATGACGCCGATCGCGACGACGGCCGTCTGCGGATCGAGCGTGAGCTTGAGTGTGTCGCTCATGAGAAAGAGCTGAAACGCGTCGCTGACGTGCACGCGCGACGCGTCGAGCACCGCCACCAGCCCAGCGCCGAACGCTGCGCCCGCGATGGCCGCCGAGAAGGACAGCACAGCAGCCTCGATCACGAACATGCCGAGGACCCAAATGCGGCGCATGCCAATCGCTCGCAGCGTGCCGATCTCCCGGGTTCGCTCGCGGATCGTCATCATCATGGTGTTCATCACGCCAATGACGATGATGCCGAGCATGATGCTGATGAAGACGTAGGTCAGCAGGCTAAAAGTGTCCAGGGTCATGCGCATGAACGCCATCTCGTCGGACCAAGTCGTCACGTCGAGGCGCTGCCCCGTCCAGTCCTCACGGCGCACACTCTGGAACTTCCGAAAGAAGGGCTGCGGCACCGGATCCATAAGCGTATAGCCAGCCTCGCTCAGCACCTTGCGCACCTTGGCGGCGACGTCCGGTGCCGTGTTGTGGTCCTTCAGGAAGATGTGTAGGGCGCCCGTCTGGTCGTCCTTCATCTGGTAGAGGTCACGCAGCACTTTGTTGTTGAAGAACATCGAGAAGCTCGAGGTCATCCCCATGTCTTTTGCGATGACCTGCACCCGACAATCAACCGTGTTGTTGACACCGCGATACGTCGGCGCCGTGAGGGTGACGTCGTCCCCAACGCGGAGCTCCAGACGTTTGGCCTGCTTGGCGAAGATCATCACGGCGTTGGGCTCGGACATCTTGTTGATGTCACCCGAGATCACCTGCACCACGTCGCGAAAAGCCCGCTCGCGCTCGACGTCGATCCCGACCAGCACGCCCTGTTGCGTCGCCACATCGCTGATGAGCTTGCCCCAACCTCGGCCACGCACCACGATGTTCTCAGCCTGCACGCCGCCCTTCTTGAGGGTCTCGAGGATCCTCGGAAAATCCACGACCATTGGCGTCGCGTCGCTGCTGGTCAACTTGTAGAAGCCTGCGACGTTGACGTGACCACTCGAGAGGGTCGTGGCGACACGCAGCATGTTCTCCTGCATCCCGTTGCTCACGGACGACAGCACCACAAGCAGCGTGGTCACAACCGCGATGGCGCCGCCGAGCAGCAGACTCCGCCGGGTGTTGGCGAGCAGGTTCCGCAGCGCGATTCGAAAGAGGGTGATCATTCCGCGTCCTGCATGGCTTCGATGGGAGCGACGCGCGTCGCCAAGAAGGCCGGGTAGACGGTCGAGGCGGTCGTGACCAGCGCGACCATGACCATGGAGAGCCCGACGTGCCACATCTCCAGGGTCGGATAGAGCCGCGGCCCACCGAACAGGAAGACCAGCGTGTCGTTACCGCCAGAGGGGATCCCAACGCTGCCGATCCAGAGGACGATCCCGCCGCCAATGAGGCTTCCGAGCACGCCGAAGACGACACCTAGCACCAGACTCTCGACGATGAACATCCAGAGCACGTGACTCTGCTGCATGCCGATAGCCCGCATGGTGCCGATCTCGCGTGTCCGCTCGATCGTGGCGAGCACCATCGAGTTGTTGATGATGAAGAGGGCGACGCCAAACACGCCGAGAATCGCGACGAGCAGCACCATGTAGATGACGCTGACGAAGTCGCCCAACATGCCGGACGCCGTGCGCCAGTTCATCACCTGCAAGCCCAGCCCCGCGGCCTTTGAGCGCGCTTCGATCGCTCGCATCGCGTCCTTCTCGTCGACCCCAGCCTTCAGCAAGATGGCCGCGTTGCGCACGACGCCACCGTCGATCTCAGCGGACGTGTAGACCCGATTGAGCAGGCTCTCGCTCCAGCGCTGCGCCCCCTCTTTCATGTCGAGGCCGGCGAACTCGTCAAAGCCGCCGTTCTCCTTGTCACGAGGCGCCGCCGCGGCATCCACCGGGCTCACAGCCTCGGGCGGCGCGGCGCCCTCATGGCCAAACAAAGCGGCCTCTGCCATGGCGTCGGGTCGCTTAATCTCCCCCTTTCGAGCCGGCGCTGTGTCACCCGCCGGAGCTGTGTTGCCCGGAAGAGATGCG
>CALENB010000539.1 GCA_937910235.1 uncultured Myxococcales bacterium
GAGGCGCCGGTAGGGTAGAGGTGCCGCCGCGGGTGTTCAAGCCTACGCCCTCGGCGCGGTTCCTGGTCCGGTTGACTGTGGCGGGGCTGACTGTGGCGGGGCTGACTGTGGCGGGGCTGACTGTGGTAAGTCTGCGGCATGAAGCGGCTCGGAACAATTCGACGGAGGGGAGGCTTGACGCTGGTCGCCGCGACCTTGCTCGCCGCGACCCCGGTTCACGCGGCCCAGCGACTGGAGCGCACCCTCGACCGTCCTGGCGCCAGCGCCGCGGCCTCGCCCGGCTCTGCTGGCTGGCTCGGCAACCCGGCGACAGCGTTGGGCGCGCGCGGCCTCTCACTGGGCGTGCGTCTGAGCGCCGGCGGTCAAGCGCGCGACAACGACCGCGGCGCCGGCTGGGCGCTGCATGGCGGGTTGCCCATCGGCCCCCTGCAGGTCGGTTTCGCCGCCGAGCACCTGCGCGATCCGGCCCCGGACGCCCGGCCTTTTCCGACGCTGGTGCCCAATCGCCTGACCGCCGGCGTCGCCGGTCGCATCGACGGCTGGTTGGACCTTGGCCTCGCCGCGCGCTGGACGCGAGATGTGCCGCTCGACATCGCGCCGCTGATGACCCTCGACCTCGGCATGCGCGCTACCCCATGGCCGTGGTTGAGTGTGGGTGTGCACGTCTCCGATCTCCTTGGCAGCTCCCTCTATCGCTATCCAGCGCGCCCGCCCGGCGGCGGGGACGCGGGAGCGGCGCCGCTGTCTGGCGGTGTTGATTCTGCTGGCAACCCTGTGCTCGCCGGCCCACTCGTCCGCACCGCGGTCGCGCTGCACGGGTTCTCCAATCGGCTGTTCGTGGCGCTGGACTTGCGGTGGCCCAACGGCGAGGCCATCGACGGCGTGCGCACGACCGCCTCCTGGCGTTTTGCGCCCGCGCGCCGCATCGGCGTCACGGCCGCGTGGTCCGATCTGGTGCAGGTTGGCGCTGTCACTGCGCAAGATCGGCGTGTGAGCGTGTTTCTCCAGCTGGGTGCGCACAGTCCGGGTCGCCAAGCCAGCGAGAGTTGGGTCGGGATGGAGCGCGGGGTCGGGATGGCGAGCGCGGTCGAGGTGGACGTCGCCGCTGGTGTCGACAGCGCGGTCGGCGCCGACAGCTCGTCGAACGGCGCCGTGGTCGGTGGGGGCTCTTGGCGCGCGGCGGGCGGTGTGGTCGTGCGGCACGCGCCGACAGCTGGCGTCTGGTCGGCGCTGGCCCGGCGGTTTCGACGGCGTGGCTCAGCGACGGCCTCCCCGCACCTGCTCGACATCGCCGCTCGGCAGCAGCGTGGCTGGCAGGGGCCGCTTGTCGGCCCTGAGCAAGCCGCTGCCGCCGCAGTGGCGCGCAGCTTCTTGCGGATCTCCAGCGCGTTCGCGGCGGAAGATCCGGTCGCGGTGTGCGCCAGCCTGGCCCCGGTCGTGCGTCTTGACGTGCGCTCGGCCGACCCTGCAGTGCTCCAGCAGACGTCGCTCGCCAAGGCCGCGGCGTGTGCGCAGCTGCGGACGCCGGCGGCGCCGTGGGGACAGTATCTCCACGAGCTCGGCCCCGCCGCGGTGCACGCGGAGGCGGGGCGCTACGTCGGAGGGCTGTTCGCGATGCATGGCAGCCCGTACGAGTGGATCCCGCCGAAGCAGGAGGCCGCCTACCGGGAGGCCATGCGTCGCCGGCCGCACGCGTCGGCCTGCCACACGTGGCGGGTCCTGCCCGTCCGACGCGCGGTCGATGGTGAGCGCGTGGTGGATGTGGTCGTGCGGTGCACGCAGCAGCGCGACTTTGTCATGCAGCTCACCGGCAACACGCGCGACGGGTACAAACTACAGAAGCTGCTCGTGGAGCGGTGACGCGTCGCCGCTACCAGCTGTACCCATAGCGGACTGAGACGTTGGGGAGCAGCGTGTAGTCCCGATCCGGTGGATACTGGTCGGCCATCAGCAGCAAGGCACCCACCTCGAGTCGGAGCAGCCAGCGTTTGTCGTCGCCATGGCGCCACGTGAGCCCAGCGCCCGCACCCCACCACATCGCTGAGAAGGCTTGATTCCAGGCGAACAGCCCACGCCCCGAGCCGCGCAGCGTCGCGCCGACGCCTCCGCTCGCATCGCCGTCGTCCTTGCTGGCGGCGTCGCCCGAGAGGCCGAGCAACGCGACCCACACGTCGCCCTCAAACGGGCCGACTTGGCGCGGCGCGCCGCGGATCCCGACGCGCCAGCCAAACCCGCCGTAGTCTGCGCTGGTGCCCACGCCGACAGACACGTAGCGCGACGTGCCGACGGCCAACTCGGCGCACACGACCATGCCGATCGGGTAGGCGAGCCCGGCGCTGAGATCCACCGTCACCGTGTCGGGCGCGACGGGGCTGCCGTTGCGCAGGGGCGGCGGCGCCGGGACGATGCACACGCCATCGTCGCAGCGCCGGTCGACCCCGCAGTCTTCGTCGCTGTCGCAGTGGCTGCGCACGCAGGTGTAGGCGCGGCAGGTCCGCCCGGCAGGACAGCCGGCGTCCGTCTCGCACTCCACACGCCGGCAACGATTGGCGCGGCACAGGCGCATCCCCAGGCAATCGCCGTCTTGCACGCAGCTGCGGCCCGGTTCGGCTATCGCCGTGCGTGCCGTGGTGGCGCCGGCGGCAGCGAGCGTGGCGAGCAACACCCAGCGCGTCGAGCGGAGCGTCGCGCGGTGGCGGGTGGCGAGGCGGCAGGACGGGGGTGGGCGCGCAGGTGTCATGCCCGCAGGGTACGACCTCGGCTGCCGCGCCGCCATGGGTGGCGGCTGCCGAGGGCGTTGGCGCTATAGGTCGAGCGGGCCTTGGTCATCGCTTCGTCCACCACGAAAAAAACAGCGACCGAACCGCAGCATCCAGCAGGTCCGGGACGCCGAGCCGTTCCGGCGCACCCAGCGCATGAA
>CALENB010000540.1 GCA_937910235.1 uncultured Myxococcales bacterium
ACCTGCAGGAGCGGCTGGACGCCGCGGGTCTACCCGCCGCGGAGCCGAGCGTGTGGGTGTGGGAGGGGGTGACGATGTACCTGCCGCCCGCCGCCACGCGGGCCACGCTCGCAGCGATTGACGCGCTCTCTCCGCCCGGCAGCGTGCTCGCGATGACCTACATGCAACCACAGCTGCTGCGCGGTGAGGCTGCGCAGGCGGCCGCGCTCCGGCTCTTCGCGCGCCTCGGTGAGCCGCTCATCGGCGGGATGAGCGCTGAGACGGCCGGTGCGCTGATCGCCGCCACCGGGTGGTCAACCGAGGCGGACACCGGCGTGCGGGACTGGACCGCTGCCCACGGCGGGCATTGGCTCGCGTCGGCGATGTTCGGCTCGGAGCGCCTATTAGTCGCGCGAAAGTAGCCACAAACAAGTGCGGCCGCTGGCGCGCGAAGCACACCAGCGGCCACACCGCGACCGTCCCACCCCGATTCAGGCCGTCTGGCAGGACTCTCCTGCCGGGTGACCCGGTGACTGAGGCATGCGCCGACGAGGCCAACGCACGCCCATCCGAGGCCCATCACTAGTCTCGGTGGGACGGCGTTCTGTCACCCCTTCGGCGTCGGCGTCGTCACCGCCGCGGTCCGGCGCTCGGGCTGGTCCAAGCTCAGCTCGCTGACGCCGTCTTCGAAGCGAATCCGCGCCAACATCAGCTGCTCCTGCTCTTCGACGACCTGCAGGGTTGCGGTCTGCACACGCTGCGACATCTGTTTCATCTTGGTCTGCAGATGCTTGAGCAGGGTTCCGCCGCTGCGCAGGCCGCTCAGGCTGACGATCTGGGCGTGCAGCTCGTCCATGCGGGTGCGGAACTCGCCGGTGCGCTGCCGCAGGTTCACCAAGCGCTGGCGTGCGTGGCGGATCTCGCGATCGGTGCTCACGAGCGCGCGCAGCCGGTCGGTGAACCCACCCTTGGCCTGCGGTGTCTTCAGCCAAGACGCGACCAAATCCACGCCGATCTGCGATCGCATGTCGATCACGCGACGCAGCGGCGTGCTCTCTTCCACGACGACCTTCTGGGTCGTCTGCGGCGCCAACGTCACCTTCAAGACGCGGGCCTCGCGCACGGTCTCCACCAGCTGCGGCATCTTCACCAGCTTCCAGCCACGGCCGACGTGGTGACGCAGATAGACCGTCGCAGGCTTCACTGAGCGGTTGCTGATATCCAGCGTGGTCTTACGAAGATGCGCCACCTCGGCCGTGAGCACGCCGCGGTGGACGTCGACGATCTTGTCGATTCTGTCGTCGTGCTCCACGTGGCGGTCAACGCGCACTTGGCGGTCCATCGCGAACGGCACGATGGCGTGGCTGCCCGGCGGGATGGAGCCGGTCAGCCCCTCACCTACAAAGCGCTGGCGACCGTAGACCGTGACGGGGCCGCCCTCCAAGGTCGAGCCGGTCGGGTTCTTGAAGCGCACCGCGCGGAAGGCGTAGCGGGCGTTGCCGCGGCTTCCGTCCGGATCGTACAGGTACACGACCTCGCCGGCGGCGACGGTGTCGACGATGCTGACCATGGCGCTCGTGCCCTTCGCCACAGTCACCGCTGCTTTGGACTCGAAGTGACTCTCGCCGATGGGTGTGTCGACCTGGCTCGCAGCCGCCTTGTCGCCAGCCCCGTTCTCTGCGATGACCCGCACGCCAGCGCTGCGACCCGCCACCGCGCCGCGTGACACCACCTTGACGCGGGCTGGCGCGATGCCTTCGCGAATCAACCGGTTGCGCAACATGTTCGCCCGGTCCAGCGCGCGGTCGCGGGCCCGGCTCTCACCGACCTTGGCGTACCCCTCGATGATGATCGAGCCGCGTTTTTGGCGTAGCCGCGCAGACAGCGCTTTGGTGTTCGCCTCAGCTCGCTGACGCTGCGTCTCACGCTGTTGCTTTCGGGCCAAGTAGCCCTGATTTGCGGCCTGGTAGCGACGCCACTCCGTGCTGGCAGATGCGGCGGCAGCGCGGTCCCCGGGCTTTTTGGCGCGGTCGTCCTTGCTCCCGCGGACCCCCCTCTGGCCACCGGTTGACGTGCGCGCGACCCTGTCGAGTGACCGAACGGACGGCGGTCGGGGGGCCTTCTCCAGCTCACGCTCCGGGTGCCCTTTCGGCCGCGGGATCGCCTCATCGCTCAGGTCCGTCACGATGCGGACCGGGCGCCGCGTACGCATCAGGGCGCCGCCGCTGGGTGGCGCGTGCACGATGACCTGGCCGTGGCGAATCGTCTGTCGATACACCCGACGCACGCTGCGCAGATCGTAGCGAAAAGACAGCGCCGAGCTAGAGCCAACCCCAACGCGGACCTTCTTCCAGTCCTCGCCCGACGTGTTGTCGACCACCGCCCAGCCCTGAACTTTGACCTTGCCGGCTTTGTCGATCATGAGGCGGTACGTCGGCTTCCAAGCCGGCGAGTCGGAGATGTAGGTCAACACCACGTCTCGCACCGTGGCGTCGGGGAGCTGAATGGTCATCTGCACGTCGCCGCGGCCACGTCGTGCCTGCGTTGGGAAGGAGACAGGCAGCGGCTTGCCGTTGCGTGCGTCGGTGACGGTGAGCGACTTGAGGAAGTCGTTCACTTTGTCGTCCGGCACCGAGAGCTGCACGCGCCCATCGGTCGCCCGGGCGCGGCGCTCGAAGTACGCGATGCCGTTTCGATAGACGACGACTCGGCCCAACGTGGTTGGGCGCGTCGTGACTTTGACGTGGCTATCGAGTCCGCCGCATCCGCCGAAGCTCAAGGGCAGGGCGACTGCGAGGCTCAGCAGCCAGGCGCTCTGCCACAGGCGGTGTGAGAGGTGGTGAGTGTTCATGATGGAAGATCCTCCTCGGGCGGGCCGGCGGTCCGCGGATGTTGCGTCTGTGGTCCGACGCACCACGCCAAGGAAAGATCTAGCGGCCTGAACATTTCCTCGCGACGGCTTGGCTCTTCACAGGCCTTCATAGATCGAACCGCCGCCGCCACGCGTCGAGGCTGTTGTCCCAGGTGCAGACCTTGTGCCCTCCACACCACGCGAAGGAGTCCACCCATGTTCACATCCCTCAAGCGCCGCTCGCCGCCTCAGCCGCGCAACACCAACTCGAATCCCGCAAGCTCACGCAACGGCACGGACGCCACAGGTGTCCGCACGCCAGCGAACGTGAAGGAGCGTTGCCCGCGAATCGGCGTGATTTATCGCGGCGCGGTCGTCGCGGAGCGTCGCTTCGACCGACGCTCCGCGGTCAGCATCGGCTGCCGCATCGACGCGACGGTGCACATCGATCGGCCCGGGATCCCCGACAAATTGGAGGTGCTGCGGTTGCTGGACGGTCGCTACCACGTCGTGCTGCCGACCGACCCAAACGCCCGGTTGACGCTGCGTGGCGCGCCGATCTCCAATGTCACCGTCGTCGACGGCGGCCAGCGCCTCGTGCCGGTGGAGCAGGCCGCCGGCGGCTCCCTGCAGGTCGGCGACCTGGTCGTGATGTTTCAGTTGGTGCAGGCCAGCAACGAAACCATCGCGGTGCATGAACGCACAGTGCTCCGTGTTGGTTTGGTGTTCGACGGTCGTTTGATCTCGGATCAAGTTTTTGAGGATCACAAGAAGGTCTGCATCGGGCGTGGTCGCCGTGACCGGATCGTGCTGGACAGCGACTATTCCGGGCCGTCGCTGTGTTTTCGCCGCCACAAGGATGGCTCCGCGACGCTGATCAGTGACGCCGGCGCGGAGCTGCGCGTCGCGCTGCCCAGCTGTCAGCCCACCGACGTCAACGCGCTGTACGCGCAAGGGCTGGCGCGGCGTCGCACCGGCCGTCTTGGCGGTGACGTCATGGGCGGCGCCGGGCAGGGCGGCGACAGCGTCGAGGTGCATCTGCCCACCGGCAGCCGCGGCCGCGCGCGGTTGGGGCCGTACACGGTGCTCTATCAGGTGCTCGTGCGGCGGACTCACGTGCCGGTGCTGCCGCGCCGCGGCCCGATTGGGGCGCTGGTGCAGGGGGCGATCCAAGACCCGGTGTGGTCGGTGAGTCTCGCGCTCGCCGCGATCCTCGTGTGTGGCGTGCTCGGCCAGGCGATGCTGTTTCACGACCGCGTCGGGCGCTTTCAGGCCACCGTGGCGGCGAACGAGGGTGAACACAGCAAGCTCTGGGTGATCCCGGTCGCTGAGCTGGAGCCGCCGCCGCGTGTCGCCGTGGCGCCGATTGCACCGCCCGAAGCAGCACCAAAGGCGGCCGAAAAACCGGCGCCAGTCGCGACCCCCAAGCCGTCGACGAAGCCAAAAAAGGTGGCGAAGACCGCGCCAGAAGCCTCGGGCGACCGCGCCGTGGACCCGGCCGACCACGTCCGCAACAGCCGAGAACGCCTGATGAGAGGCTCGATGGCTGGCGTCTTCATGGGCAAAGACAAGGAGATCAAACTGTTCGCGCCGACCACTGGCGGCGACGCGGACTTGATCGGGCGGGCCGTGGCCGCCGGCGGCGCGGGTGACAGCGCAGGACCCGACGCTGGCGGGTTGCGACTGCGTGGCGCGACGGGACGGCCGACCGTCGAGAAGGTCGCGGTGGGCCGCGCTCGTATCGCGCAGCGTAAGGCGTTGGCTGGGATGGGCGTCGCGGCGAGCAAGCAAGAGCGCAAGGTCTCCGTCGTCCTTGGACCGACACAGTCGACCGGCGGCGAACAGGGCACCGTCAAGCGTGTGGGTCGCATTATCGGGCGCAAAAGCAACGCCGTGCGCCGCTGCTACGACCGCGCGCTGCGTAATGACGCCAGCGTCTCCGGAAAAGTTGCGGTTTCTTTCACGGTTGGCACAGCTGGTACGATCACGAACGTCATCGTCTCCGGCGTCACGGGTGAGCTCTCCGATTGCATCAGATCGGTGTTCATGCGTGTGCGCGGGCTGCCGATTCTGCCGA
Source organism: uncultured Myxococcales bacterium (assembly GCA_937910235.1). Classification (GTDB taxonomy): domain Bacteria; phylum Myxococcota_A; class UBA9042; order UBA9042; family UBA9042; genus UBA9042. The sequence continues at coordinate 4,908 of CALENB010000540.1, forward strand.
TGTCGCAGGTGTTTCGGCAGAGCTTCGTGTTGACTCAAGGCTCCTGA
>CALENB010000541.1 GCA_937910235.1 uncultured Myxococcales bacterium
CAGCCGGGTGTCAGAACATGCCAGCAGGCGTTTCGGCCAGCTGCAAACCAGCGACGACCTGGTGCACCGGCAAGGTCGACGGGCCGTGGTGCAAGGGTTCATCGCGCGTGACGTGTGGCGGCGGCGGCGTGGTGAAGCAGCAAGTGTGCGCCAATGGCTGTACCGGCGCGGGCGGGGCGGCGAGCTGCGGCACACCAGGCGCGGAGAGCTTTTGTACGAAGAAGGCGGACGGCGCGTGGTGCGATCAGGGCGTATTGCGACTGTGCGGCGGCGGCGTCAGCCAGGGCACGTCAACCTGCGAGTTTGGCTGCGTCGACAACGGCGGACAAAGCACGTGTAAGTCCAAGCCGGTCGCGACCGACTTTTGCGCCGGCAAGAACGACGGCGCTTGGTGCGACGCCGCGGTGCTGCGGCAATGCCTCGCGGGCGCGACCACGAGCGCATCGACGTGCGCCCAAGGCTGCACTGGCGGTGACACGCAGGCGAGCTGCGCCAGCGTCGGCGGCGGCGACTTCTGCGCCGGAAAGAGCGACGCCACGCTGTGCGACGGCGGCAAGGCGGTGTCGTGCAAGAGCGGCGTCAGCGTGAGCACGATCAGCTGCGCGTTTGGCTGTGACCCCGGCGGCAAAGGCCAGCAGGCGACGTGTCTCGCCGCCTCAGCGAAGGTCTGCGCGACGCTGGGTGACGGCAACGGCTGCCACGGCGACCTGCTGGTCGCGTGCCTCGGCGGCAAGGTCGTCGCGCAGGCGATGTGCGGGAGCGGCTGCGTGGCCGGCGCGGGTGGCGCGTCGTGCAAGGCCGGCGACGGCTTCTGCGGCAACAAGGTCGCAGGCGTCTGGTGCAACGGCGCGAGCTTGGTCACGTGTGTGGACGGAGTCGCCACGCAACAGGTCCCATGCGGGTCGGGCTGCACGGCCACGCCAGGCAACGCGCCGGACGTGTGCAGCGCCGGCAGCGACTTCTGCGTCGGCAAGGTTGACGGGCCGAGCTGCGACAGCGCCTACGCCGTCTCTTGCGTGGCCGGGGTGGAGACAGGGCGAACGCTGTGCGGGTTTGGCTGCCTCGGCATCAACGGCCAAGGATCGTGCGGCGAGGTCTCGGCCGGGGTCTGTGGCGCTGGCGAGGACGGACCGCGCTGCTCGGGCGCCAGCCTGCTGACCTGTTTGGCCGGCGAAGTGGTCACGCATCAATACTGCGCAAACGGCTGCTGGCAGGATCCGGCCGTCGGCCCGACGTGTGTGACGGCGGGCAGCGGCGTGCCCGGTCAGCTCTCCGTCGGCAAGATTGGCGCCTGCCACGCGGTTCTGGGCTCACGTACGTTGCCGATGACCGCGCTGACGCAGCGCCCGCACGATGTGCAGCTCGGCACCTGCCCAGATCGCACGATCGCCAAGGACGGCGCGCTCATCACGGTGCTCTCGGGCCTGTACGCCGCGCTCGGTCTACCGCGGACGGTGCTCGGGGTGGTTGGCAACACGCCGCCGCTTGAGAACGTCTGGCGCCTTGAGAATACGGGCTATCAGGCGTGTGGCGGCAAGCAGGTCGGCGTCTGCTGCGTGCGCTGGTCGCAGCAACCGAAGGGGTTGGCGTTCACTTGGTTCGACGGGGGCAGCTGTCTGTCGGAGGACGCCGCGACGAGCCTAGCTGGCGCGCTTGTCAGCGGGACGCCGGTTGTGGTGGGTGTGCATGGACCCAAAAAGCCGAGCGCGTCGCACTGGATGCTGGTCTACGGCGTCAACAACGGCGTGCTGCAGGTCGCAGACCCGGCTGGCGGCACGTTGACGACCCTGGCCCTCGCGAAGGGCGGCCCCTATGTGGCGGATGTTCTGGTGACACCGCGGCTCGGCGCGAACGGTCCGGTCTTGAACGTCGCGGGGCAGCCGCTCTCGGATGTGGACCTGGCGGGTGGGATCGTGGCCGATCCGGAGACCATCACACCGGCCGATGGCTGGCTGGATGCGGGCGTGGGTGGGTCGGCGCAGGCGTCCCCGGCGACTGGTTGCGGAGCGGGCGGTCATGGCCCCGCGCTGCCGGCGCTGTTCTTGCTGCTGCTGGTCGCGATCGCGCTCTATTCGCGTCGACTGCGCGGGTAGCGAGGACGTCGGGACACGATCGGTCTGATGTGGTGACTCTGTCCTAGCATGGCGCCACAGCGACGAGCGGCCCCGACAACGGCTTGCGCGGCAGCCCGCAACGCGCCACGCTCCTGGGCGGCGGCGCAGTTGGCGCAGCCCGGCAGTCGCAGCGCGGCTAGCCTATCACCATCCAGGAGCCCCCCCGCCATGAACGCCACCATCCAGATCGCCACGAGCGCCCTCTTCGCCGCCAGCCTCTTCGTCGGGGGGTGCAAAGCGCAGCCCAAGCCCGCCGCAGCAGCGGCAGCAGCTGCACACAAGGCCGACGATCACGCCGCCGCACCAGCCGCCGCACCAG
>CALENB010000542.1 GCA_937910235.1 uncultured Myxococcales bacterium
CCGCCAGTAGTTTGGCCGTTTTTAAAGCTAACTCGACACCGTCGTCGTGAGCGCCGCGCGCGTGGCCGTCCAAGCCGACGCGCGTGCATCCAGGCCGCATTTGCGGCACGATCGCGCCAATCGCCGCCAGACGCCGCCTCTGCCGTCCACGCTCGGAGCACTCCATGCCGCACATTCTGCTCATCGACGACGACGACGCCCTGCTCGACGCGCTCGCGTTGGCCTTCGAGGACGCGGGCTACGAGATCAGCACCGCAGCCCACGGAATGGCCGGTCTCACGGCGATCCGCCGCAACCGGCCCGATCTTGTGGTCTCCGACGTCAACATGCCCGGCCTGGATGGCTACACGCTGTGCCGGCGTCTGCGTGAAGCCGGTGAGACGCTGCCGATTCTTCTGCTGACATCCCGCGACAACGAGGTCGACGAGGCCCTTGGCCTGGAGCTTGGCGCGGATGACTACGTCGCCAAACCCTTCTCCACGCGCGTGCTGCTGGCCCGCGTCTCCGCCCTGCTGCGCCGCGAGCAGCGCCGCGCAGATGTCGCCCAGGCCGAGTTCGCGGACCTGGCGTTTGGCGCGCTGGAGATCTTTCCGGAGCGTCTTGAGGTCCGCTACGCAGGCCACGTCATCGCCGTCACCGTCACGGAGTTTCACCTCGTCGAGACGCTCGCGCGGCGCCCAGGTGTCGTCTTTTCGCGCGAGCGGCTGCTCGATCTCATCCGCGGCGATGACTCGGTGGTCGCCCAGCGCATCATCGACACGTACATTCGGCGTCTGCGCCGCAAATTCGAGATCAACACGCCCGGCTTCGATCGCATCGAGACCGTCATCGGCGCGGGCTACCGCTGGAAATCCGAGCCGTGAGCGCCCAATCGTCGCCGCCGCCCGGCGCGCGACCGACGACAGGCGCGCGACCGACGACTGGGCGCATCCGGCTTCCAGCCGGCCGCCCGCAGCTGCCGGCGGCGCTGGTGGCCACCTTGCGCACCGACCTTGGCCGGCTGCGATCCTTGCGTCTTCGCGCCATGCTGGTGGCGGTCGGCGTCGGCTGCGTGCCCATCTTCCTGGTGTGGACGGCCAGCGGCTTCGATACCCAGCCAGGTGAGATCCTCCGCCTCCTTGTCGCGGTTGTCCCCGTCGCCCTGGTGGTGGGGTGGTGGCTGGGCTGGCGCATGGTCCGTCCGGTCGAGCAGCTGCGTGACGCCGCGGTGGCCCGCGCGCTCGACGCCTCGCCGACGAGCGGCTTCGACCTCGGTCGCACCGACGAGTTTGGCGCCTTGGCCATCGCGCTCGACACCCTGGTCTTGCGACTGGAGCAGCAGAATCGCGCCAACGAAGGCTTTGTGGCCGACCTCGCTCACGAGCTCAAGAACCCCCTCGCCGCCATTCGCGTGGTGGGCGAGCGGCTGGCCAGCGGCGCACCCATCGAGCCCGATCGCGCCGCGCGGATGGCCCGCATCGTCGAGCGCAGCACGGCGCGGCTCGATGCGCTGGTGACGGAGCTGCTCGAGTTAGCCCGCACAGAAGGCGGCCTGCTGGGTGAGGAGTGGCGTCCCGTCGACCTCGCCGGCCTGGCGCGCGGCGTCGTCGAAGCGATCGCGTCGGACCCGCGCTACGAAGGCGTGACGTTCGATATCCAAGCACCCACGGCCGTGATCCTGCTCGGCGTCCCCGGCCGCATCGAGACCGCGTTGCGCAATCTCGTTGATAACGCGGCGTCCTTCAACGTGCCGACCGCCGCCGAGGCGGGCCACAGCGATCCCACGGGCGAGGGCGGGCACGTGCGCGTCGAGGTCTTCACGGATGGCCCACGCGCCGTCGTGCGGGTCTGCGATCCGGGCCCGGGCATCGACCCAGCCGACCTGCCCCGCGTGTTCGAGCGCTTCTTCTCCACACGCAGCGGGCCCCGCAAGGGCACCGGCCTTGGCCTCGCGCTGGTTCAGGCGGTCGCCCAGGCCCATCACGGCGAGGCGACGGTCACGTCGGAGCCTGGCGTGGAGACGTGTTTCACGCTGCGCCTGTGGCTCGCCGAGCCCGCGGCGTCCTAGCGTCGCCACCGCCTACCGTCGGCGCGAACCGTTGTCGGCGCCGCCGCTTGGAGGTATAGGTGGCGGCCATGAACACGACGACCAAGCCCCTCGTAATTGGAATCGCCGGAGGCACCGGCTCCGGCAAGACCACCATCGCGCGCAGCATCGTCGCCGAGTTTCGCGCCGCCGACGTCTCGCACATGCAGCACGACGCGTATTACCGCGACCGCGCGGATCTCACGGCCGAGGAGCGCGCGCGGGTCAACTACGATCACCCCGACAGCCTCGACAACGCCCTGCTGGTCGACCACCTCGACGAGCTCCTCGCGGGGAGGCCGATCGCCCGGCCCAACTACGACTTCCGCACGCACCGCCGCACGGTCGCGACGACGCCGGTGCGCGACACCCCGATCGTCATCGTTGAGGGGATCCTGATCTTCGCCGATCCCGCGCTGGTCAGCCGCTTCGACATCAAGATCTTCGTCGATACGCCCGCTGATATCCGCATTCTCCGGCGTATTCGGCGGGACATGGAGTCACGCGGTCGCACGTTCGAGGAGATCCGCGTGCAGTATTACGAGACGGTCCGCCCGATGCACCTGGCCTTCGTGGAGCCGAGTCGGCGTGTCGCTGACCTGATTATCCCGGAGGGCGGCAATACGCGCGTCGCCATCGAGGTCATCGTCGACCGCATCCGCCGTGAGCTGGTGACGCTCGGTGACAATGAACGCCGCAGCAGCGATCCCGACACCGACGACACGGCCCGCGCCCGCCGAGATCTGCGCTAGCCGGCGCTCACGAGTCCCAAACCCGCGCCTTAGCTCAGTAGTAGCCGTTCGAGAACTCGATCGTGAAGTTGCTGCAGATCGGCGACACCCCGGCTTTGTAGTGGACACGCACGTAGTAGTACGCCGTCTGGCTCGTGCACACGTTGTAGCCCGGGATGCCGGGACCGCTGGCCCCCGTCGCCGTCGTGCACTTGCACTCACCGCTGCTGATGGGTTGGGGCGTGGGCGCATACGTGCCAGAGACTTTGCCGGTCGCGGCGCCTGGACCCGACGCGACGCCGTAGAAGTGCACGTTATACCGGTGCTCCGTCTCGTCCTTGCACAGCTGGGCGCTGGCGGCGCAGCTTCCGCGATAGACGTCCATCTGGAACGCGTTGTTCGGGTTGCTGGCGAACCGAATCCGCACATCGTAGGTGTCACAAGCCCCGACGTCGGTGCCGTCCACAGTGTTCACGCGGTACCACTGGCTCGGCTCGCCCGGCATGAGGTTGCCGCTGTACGTGACCCGCTGCTTGCTCGTGTCGACCAGCGTCGCGCCAATGATGGGGTTGCTGCAGCTCTGGCCGAGGCCGCCCCAGTTTGAGTCGCCACCGCACTCGCAGCCATTGCCGTAGGACTTGTCGATATCAAAGTACCCAGTCGTGCACTTGGTGATGCTGCAGCTCGGCGACACACACGCGACGGAGCCATGGCTCACGGCCCCACACGTCGCCGATGCGCCCTCGTCTTTGGTCTTGTCGCAGTCGTCGTCGACGCCGTTGCACAGCTCGGTCGCGCCCGGTTTGACGGCGGCCGTGTTGTCGTCGCAGTCACCCGACTGCTTCGCCGTGATCTTGGTGGCCTTCTCCGGCGCACAGAAGCAGCGCGGCGCGCCGACGCCGTAGCCGTCGCCGTCTTTGTCGTAGTAGTAGAGCGTGCAGGCGAGGCTGTCCTCGAGATCGACGTTGCCGTCGCAGTTATCATCGACGCCGGGGGTCGCGCAGGTGTCTTTGACGCCGGGCTTGATGGCTGAGTTGGTGTCGTCGCAGTCACCTTCCTTGAGCGCCGTGAACTTCTGGCTCGCGTTCGGTTTGCAAGTGCACACCGGTTTGCTGCCCTTCGCGCCGTAGGTGTCGTTGTCCGCGTCTTTGTAGAAGTCCGTGCAGTACGCCGCGCCGACATCGTTCGTGGAGCCGTTGCAGTTATCGTCGTACGCCGTGGCGCAATCCTCCTGTTTAGAGGGGTTGATAGCCTTGTTGGCGTCGACGCAATCACCGCCCTTGGTGGTGGTGTAGCTCTGACTCGGGATCGGCAAACACACGCATTTCGCGGGCTTCTTGTCGTCGCCGTAGTTGTCGTCGTCGAGGTCGACGTAGTAGTTCACACATTGCAGCGCGCCAAGATCGTTGGTGTCCTTGTCACAGTTATCGTCGTAGGGCGTCGCGCACGTCTCCTTCGCCTTCGGGTTCACCGCCTTGTTCTTGTCGTCACAGTCCGTCACGAGCGCTGAGGTGAACTTGCTGGCGACGTCGCCCTTGCACAGGCACTTCGACGTGCTGTCGGCCTTGCCGTAGCCGTCTCCGTCGCCATCGAAGTAGAACGCTGAGCAGAGCAGGGCGTTCTCTTCCTCCGACTTGCCGTTGCAGTTCTCGTCGACGCCCTTCGCGTCACACGCCTCCTTCGCGTCCGGATTGATGGCCTTTTCGCTGTCGTTGCAGTCACCGCCACCGCTTGGGCACACCTTGGGTTTACCCACCGTGGTCTTGCTTGAGACGCAGAAGCCGTCGCCATCCACGTCGCATTTCTCGTCAACCACACCGTCACAGTTGTTGTCGAGGTCGTCACACAGCGGCTCCTCG
>CALENB010000543.1 GCA_937910235.1 uncultured Myxococcales bacterium
TGCTGCTGTTCGGTCGCTGATTTTTTCGTGGTGGACGAAACGATGACCAAGGCCCCGCGATCTACTTCTTGAGCGGCGTCGTGACGTAGAGCCCCATCAAGCACATCTCGTCATTCGTCCCGAAACCCGGCAACACCGCCGCGGACTGGCTCGTCGTGTCATAGGTGCACACGGTCTTGAGCCTATCGCCCGCGTTGACGGGCACTGGCGCTGCGAAAAGACAGCGTGGTCGCCTACACCAACACAAACATCAGGGCGGCCGCGGCCAGCAGCATCACGATCACCGCGGTGGTCTTGCTCGACGGCATGACGGCGGCGATGTGGATCGCCGATCGCACGTTGGATGCCTTGCGGCGATCCTTGTCGCCCAGCCAGCCAGCGCGCTCGTCCCAGGCCTGGACTTCGAGGATCTGATACCTAGCCGAGTGGCGTTGATCTTGCTTCTTCATGACGACTCCTGTGTGGCCGGCTCGCGGCCTATGCCAACAGGACGTGTGAACTGCGGGGCTCTGACAGGATCGGCGGATCCTGCGCCGGCCGTGCCTTCGAAGTCAGGGGTAGCGAGTCTGTAGACGCAGCGGCGGCATGGCCGGCGTCCGACGTTGTTTGGCGCGCATGGCGCGATAGCTCGAGATCGCCAGCAGGCACATCAGCTGGTCAAATGAATGCGCCACATCGTCGGCAAATGCGCCGTTGAAGTAGCTCGCCTCATTGTTGATCTGGAAGCGCTTGATCCGCTCGAAGAGCGCCGTGGCGAACGCCTCGTCAGCGTGCAGCAGGGCCAGCCTCATGAGTAACGCGTAGACCGCGATGCTCTCAAACCTCGCCAGCGGCTTGAGCGTGACGGGATCGTACCGACCGTAGACCTTCTCCCGCAGCCGCCACTCCTCTCGCAGGTAGGCCAACACCTCGTTGTTGAACTCACCGACCTCGGCCAAGTTGATTGCGCAGAGCAGGTTGTTGATGAGGTTGGCGTCTTGGATCGCGTAGCGCCGCGTGAGCGGGTCGAACTTGTCCCAGAAGAACCCAGACGGCAGCTTCGCGGCCGTGAGCACCTCCCGCGACGTTTGGTAGATCCGGCGCCATCGCGGGTCATAATGACTCAGCTTTTTCATCGCTGACAGCTTCAGATAAGACAGATCCACGATGGTCGCCTTCTGCGGCACCTGTCCCCAGCAGTAGGCTTCGACGAAATAGTCGCCGACGAGATTCTTGGTCAGCAGCTCAGCAGACAGCCGCAGCGCGAGCCACAGATAGCGGCGATGGCCCCAGCGCTCGTAGCCCAGCAACAAGGCCTCAGCGACGCGGAGGTCATCGAGCGACGCGTTGCATCTGCGCTCCTCGCGCGGGGGGACGGTGACCCGCCACTGCATCAACCCTTGCCCATCCAGAAACAGGTCCGTGATCAGCTGAAACTGGCGTTCGAAGTTGCGGCGATCATCGATCGTCACCTGGTAGCGCATCAACAGGCCCACAGTCTCGGAGAGATACGTCTTTGGCGCCGGATTTCTCGGCTTTTTGACGATGATCTGACGGTGGATGCCGCCGTTGCGGTTGGCCATTCTGTCGACGAGAAAGCGATAGGACTTGTCCTCCTCGGTCAGCGTCGTCACGCCTCGGCGCGGCGCGGCGCAGCTCGGCAACCAGGACGACGACAGGGCGACCAACACCGAGAGCCAGATGGAGGTTCCGCACGTTGTCCGTCGATGGGATGTTTCGTGGCACATCGTGTAGCGATCCAGCGAGCCCGCGCCCGTGCGCCGCGCCTCTTCCCCCATGTAAGGACTGGCGTGGATGGACCGGCTGACTAACGGCCGCCATGGTCGGTTCGTGGGCGTGATCCCAGGGCGCTGCGCGGCGACCATGCGTCGGCGCGCGTCTGGCCTCGTCTACAGGTTCTTCACCGTAACGAAACCACCCTGCGCTTGGGTCGTGCCGTCGCCCAGCTGCCCGTCGGCGTTGCTACCCCAGCACTGCACGCTGCCGTCCGTCTTGACCGCGCACATATGCCACGCGCCTTGGGCGATGTCGGTCACCGAGCTGGTGCCCTTCAACCCGCCGTATTTTCCCCAGCAGACGACGCCCTTCGACGAGGTGCGCGCGCACGCCGACTCCTGGTCGATCTGCACCGCGACGGCGCCCGTGACGGTGGCTGCCTTCACCGGCTTGGAGCGACTCGTGGTGGTCCCATCGCCCAACTTTCCGTAGCTGTTGCCGCCCCAGCACCAGACCGAACCGTCACTTCGCACGGCGCACATGGCGTCACCGGCCGCGTCGATTGCGACCACCGACGTCAGGCCAGACACCGTCTTGGGCGTCAACGACGCGGTGGTCGTGCCGTCGCCCAGCTGGCCGGCGCTGTTCTCGCCCCAACAGGACACCGTACCGTCGGTCTTGAGGCCGCAAGTGAACCCATAACCCGCCGCCACTGCCTTGACGCCCGTCATCCCGGCGACCGCCACCGGAGACGTGCGGTTGGTCTTGGTGCCGTCGCCCAGCTGGCCGTGCTGGTTGTAGCCCCAGCACGTCACGACGCCCGTGGCGATGGCAGCGCACGTGTGCGAGTAGCCGACCGCGACGTCGAGCACGAGCCCGAGCCCTTTGACGAGCACCGGCGCGCTGCGATCGGAGGTGGAGCCGTCTCCCAATTGACCGAGTTGGTTGTGGCCCCAGCACAGCACACTGGCGGCCAGCTTCTCGATCGCGCAGCCGTGCTCCCGGCCCATGAATATGGCCTTGAAGCTGTACGGCGTGCTCACCGTCACGGGCGACAGGCTGGTCGTGGTGCTGCCATTGCCCAGCCGCCCATAGACATTGAGGCCCCAGCACTTCGCCTTGCCGTCACTCAACAACGCGCAAGAGTGCTTGTTGCCAACTCCGACGGCTGTCGCAGTCGCGGGTTTGGTGACACACTGACCAGATTGACACCACGCGCCGCCGCTGGTCCCACATGGGGTGCCGTTGCTAAGCGTCTTGGTGGTGCA
>CALENB010000544.1 GCA_937910235.1 uncultured Myxococcales bacterium
GTTGTGAGCAGCTATTCACTGGGTGATGTGCGCCTCTATCCGCGCCTCTCGCTCATCCAGAACGAGCGGTATTCCGTGGCGGTCACCGCCGCGGTGAGCCTGCCCACCGGCAAGATGTTTGATTCGTACACAGGCCACGCGGGTTTTACCGTGCTGCCAGGCGTTCTTGCTGACCTGAAGTTGGGTCGGCTGCGTTTGGCAGCGAATGCATCCGTGATCCTCGGCAGCACCGACACCGTGCGCGAAGTGAAGCTCAGCAACGCCTTTTACGGCCGATTCGCGGCCTGGTACGCCGTCATGCCCGAGAAACTCGACGCCATCGTCGAGCTTCGTGGCAGCGCGCAGCTCTCGGGCGACGTCGGTCGCACCACCCCGATGGAGGTGCTCGTCGGCGCCACGATTCACGCGACCAAGCAGGTGGACGTGAAGCTCGCCGGCGGCGCTGGCTTGACCTCGGGCCTCGGCTCGCCCGACGCCCGTGTGTTGCTGGGGATCTTCTACGCCCCGGCCGACGCCGTGACGGTGGTCGCCGTGCCCGTGGTGCCGCCACCTGCCCCTGTCGACAAGGACTCCGACGGCGATGGGCTGCTCGACAAGGACGATAAGTGCCCGCAGCAGCCCGAGGACAAGGATGGCTTTGAAGATGAAGATGGCTGCCCCGACCCCGACAACGACGCCGACGGGATCTGCGACGGATGGGTCGTGACGAAGGGCGAGCAATCACAATACGCCAAGCTTTGCCATGGCAGCGATACCTGTCCGGATGTGCCGGAAGATAAGGACGGCTTCGAGGACGAGGATGGCTGCCCGGACCCGGATAACGACCACGACAAGGTGTGCGACAAGTGGGTCAGCGAGCAGGGGCTCCAGGCCAAGTACGCCAAGATCTGCAAAGGGCTCGATAAGTGCCCGGACGAGCCGGAGACGCGCAATGGCTACCAGGATGACGATGGCTGTCCGGACCAGGCCGTCGTCGTCAAGGTTAAGCTCGTTGTCATCTTGCAGCACGTGAACTTCTACCTCGACAAGACCAAGATCAAAGAGGAGAGCATGCCGCTGCTCGACGAGGTCGTGACGGTGCTGAAGCAGCACACGGAGCTCACCAAGCTGCGAATCGAGGGACACACGGACACCCGCGCCCGACCGGGCTACAACCTGCGCCTCTCGCGGGGCCGCGCCAAGCGGGTGATGGACTACTTGGTCGCCCACGGCATCGCCAAGAAACGGCTCATTGCTAAGGGTTTCGGGTTGACACGTCCGTTGATTAAGAACGCGAAGACCGAGGCGGAGCACCTGGAGAATCGGCGTGTGATGTTTGTGATCTTGAAGCGGTCGAAGTCCAAGACGAAGACCGACGTGAAGGCTGATCCGCGGAGTAAGTAGGGAGGCGACGGCGCGGCGATGCGGTTCGGTGGTGTGGATCGGCGGTGTGGTTCGACAGTGTGGTGCGCCGGTGTGGTGCGCCGGTGCGCCGACCCTGTGGAGCCGCGCCCGCCCGGCAGCCGCGACATTGCGCGCGCTCCGGCCAGCCGATAACGTGTCTTGATGAACGCGCTCATCATCCTCATCGCCCTGCTGGTCGCCACCCCGCTCGCCTTTGCGCCGCGCGTTCGCGCGTCGCGGGCGTGGAAGGCGACCGTCACGCCGCTGTCGTCGATCATGGGCAGCGGGTTTCTCGTCTCAGCGCCGCTCGTCGCCGCCGAAGCCGGCGTCTATGCCCCGTTGGCGATGGCCGCGCTGCTGCTCGTGGCCTTCACGGTCGGCGCCATGATTCGCTTCAACATTCGCTTCGCCGAGCCGGCGGTCGCCGCGCCCGCTTCCGGCGCTGTTGGCCCTGACGCCACGGGACACACGCCCCACGAAGCAACGACCGAGCACCGCGCCGACGTGAGCCACTTCCTGCGCAGCGTCCCGCATTGGATCAGCTCCGATCCGCGCCTCACGCGCACCATCGAGCAGCTCTCGCATGTCGTGCTCGCCGGCGCCTACGTCATCTCCGTCACCTACTACCTGCAGCTCATGTCCGTGTTTGTGCTCGACCACTTCGGCGTGCACGACCCACTGTGGAGCCGGCTGCTCGCCACGGTCGTGCTTGTCGGTATCGCGCTCATCGGCGTCACCGCTGGCCTCAAAGGGCTTGAGCGACTCGAGACCTACACCATCAGCCTCAACCTCGGCATGATCGCCGCGCTCCTCGTTGGCCTCGCCGTACACGACGGCGCGCTGGCGTTGCATGGCCGGCTGGCGCTCGCGCCGATGGTCCCAGACGCGGACCTGCCGCACGCCGTGCGCACCGTCATGGGGCTGCTCATCGTCGTGCAGGGCTTCGAGACCTCGCGCTTTCTCGGCGCCGAACACCCCGCGGCAGAGCGCGCGCGCACCATGAGCAGCGCCCAGATCCTGTCGAGTCTGATCTACGTCGTCTTCGTGACGCTGATGCTGCCGCTGTTTCCGTCCGGCGCGGTCGACGCCGATGTCACTGCGATCGTGCATCTCATCGCGCCCGTGGCCATGGTGCTGCCGACGCTCGTCGTGATCACCGCAGTCGGCAGCCAGTTCTCAGCCGCGGTGGCCGACGACGCGGCTTGCTCCGGCCTGATCCGCGCGTTCTTAGGCGCGCACGTCTCGCAGCGCTGGGCCTACCTGCTGATCGGCGGCGCGGCCATCGGGCTCACCTGGTTCGTCAACGTGTTGTCGGTCATCAGCCTGGCGTCACGCGCCTTCGCCCTCTTCTACGCCTTGCAATGCGCCGTGGCCGCCGCCGTCGCCTACCGACGCACCGACGCGCCCCACCGGCGCAGCGTCATGCTCGGCGCTGGGCTGCTCGCGCTGCTGTGCCTGGCGATCTCGGTTCTGGGCATCCCGGCAGGGTAGGGCGGCCACCGCGGCCCGACCGCGCCAGCGCGCCGCGGCCTCTCTGTGGCAGCGCTGTTCTCCAGACGCACCTACGCTCGCTCCTCGGTTGTGGCGGAACGACGGCGCAAGTCGCCCCCCTTCACTCCGCCAGCCGCGCCTCCAACGCCACCAAACGCGCCCGCGCCGCCGCCACCGCCGAAGCCAAACGCTGCCGTTGCGCCGGTCGCAGCCGACTGCTGTCGCCGGCGAACCACTGCGCCGACCACTGCTCCAGATCGCCCGCCCACTTCTCAGCCCGGCTGACCAAGCGACCCGGCGCGATCGACTTCACCGACGGCGCGTCCGGCGCCTGCAACCCCGGCACCTCGGCGTCACCATCCAGCGGCAACCCGGCGTTGACCGCCGCCACCGCGTTCTTGAGCTGCGCCACCGACCACTGCTGCTGCACCGCCGCCACGGCCAGCTCGGCCCGCGCGCTCACATCATGCACACGCACCAGCAGCTGGACCTGCGACCAGAACAGCTGCTCGCGCACGTCCATTGGCAGGGTTCGGAAGACGGCGTAGCAGGAGATGCAGTGACGCGACATGCGGTCAGTTAAACCGAAACGCCGCAGCTCGGCTTCACGCTCAACGAAGAAGCGGGCGAAGCGCAGCTCCTTATTCGGATCGCGGTTTGTGTAGGCCGCGATGTCACCGCCGAAGAGGCCGTCCAGCAGCACCCGACCGACGCCGATGCGGTAGGCCAGCAGCTGCTCGCGGGCCATCTGCTGGAGTTGACCAATGATGTCGTCGAAGGTGCTGAATTCGCTGAGATGATCGGGTTCTTGGGTTATGATTTGGACTCCGCGAGGCGTGGATCTGGCACAGTGACGACGTCGTCACTGTGGCAGAACGCGCGGAAGGTGGCCGCTGGCTGGGGCGCTTTTGGCCTGTTTCTGGAGGGTAGCTTGTGGGGGTGGGGGCTGTAATGGGGGGGAGGACACCTTGCGGTTAGAGCTGCGGGATTGAGCAAGTCCGGGGGACGCCCTGCGGTTGAAACCGTGGGGATGAGCAAATCCGGGGGCCACCCTGCGATTGAAACCGTGGGGATGAGCAAATCCGGGGGCCAC
>CALENB010000545.1 GCA_937910235.1 uncultured Myxococcales bacterium
GTTCGCGAGACTGCCTGGTCTACCGTCATGGACGAAACGATGATCGAGGCCCAGCGCGTCCATAGATCCTGTGGCTGCGTCATCCGTCCACGCTGACACGCCGCAACTTCGCGGCGTCGCGTGGCGCGGTCATTCGAGGTCCGCCCGCGCCAAGCCGGGGGATCGACCATGCGCGCCACTGCCCACCTGAGCGACAGTCCTCCCGACGACGCCCCTGCCCGCGACACCCCTGCCCGCGGCGCCCCACTCGGCGTCGATGTCGCCCTGCTCTGGCGTGGCGACATGCTCGCCGCGCGCTTCTTCCCCCGACCTCAGACCATCACTGTGGGGCCACGGGGCACCTTCATTTTGCCGGAAGATGTCATCGGCCGCGCCTCGCAGACGCTCGTCGACACCACCACACGCGCCGGATTTGGCCTCCACATCGACAATCCGCGCGTCCACGGCCACGTGATCGTCGGCGGAGACGTGCACGACGTCGCCGAGCTGCAGGCCAATCAGCTGCGCGGCCTCTCCAGCGCGGCCATCCCGCTCACCGCGGCGACGCGCGCGGTGCTGGTGTTTGGCGACTTCACCTTCATCGTCTCCCGCGAGCCCGTCCCGCCGCCGGCGCGATTTGGTCTGTGGAACAAAGAGATGATCCCGCTCACGCTCTGCTGGGTCATCGCGGCGGCCGTCACGGTTGGCCCGCTCGTGGCGGCGTTCTACGCACCGGCGCAGCTGCAGCGTCACGCGATGGTGACGGAAGAGCCGACGGCGCGGCGCACCGGCGCCTTCATGGAGATCGCCCCGCTCGTGACGCCCCCGCCGGCCCCAGCGCCGCCCGACGGGCCGGAGTTTGCGCCGCCACAGACCACCGCGGAGATCGCCAGAGAGGTCGCCGCCGAGGCGGCCCGCCGCAGGCAGGCGGACACAGATCGGGCCCGAGTTGACCGCACACGCGCGCAGACGCGCGAGGACGACGCAGTCACCACACAGCAGGCCATGTTCGCCAGGCAACTGGACGCCGAGACCGACCCGGAGGCACGGGCAAAGGTGGCTGCGCGCATCGTCGCCGCGGAGGCGGACGCGCAGGTGGCAGGCATCGCGCTGATGGCGGTGACCGAGCGCGACGACCCAGACGCCGCGGCGATCTTTCTGAACCCCAGCGGCGCACGCGACCGCCCCCTGCCCGACACCGGCGCTCACGCGACGCCCGGCGCTGCGCTGATGTCCGACTCGCCGCATCCGCCGGCGTTGGGCGGCGAGGCGGCGACCCACGCGCGCAGCGTCGCGGCGCTGGCCAGAAAGCAGGGCGCGCCGGTGGCGCCAATTCGGCTTCACGCCCGGCCACAAGCGGTGGTTCATGTGTCGGTTGGGCGGCGATCGCGGGCGACTGGCGCGCTGCCAGACACCGTGATTCGCGCCTACATCCGGCGCAAGATGGGCGCGATCAAGGCCTGCTACCAAAAGGGGCTGCAGCAGAACCCAGCGTTGGCCGGCAAGGTGCAGGTGCGGTTCCTCATCCAGCCATCGGGCGCGATCCTGGGCGCTAAGGTGCACCAGACCTCGCTCCACGACACCGCGGTGGAGGGCTGTATCCTCGCCAATGTGGCGTCCTGGACGTTCCCTGCGGCGGTGGGTGGCGGCAGCACGCGGGTATTTTATCCGTTTCGATTCACGTCGCGATGACGCGCGCGCGACAGACCAAGACGTCGCTCAACAACCACGCCGCGCGCCCAGCGCGGCTTGCCGTCCACAGAGAATGATCCTCGCGGTCGGAATCAGGAACTACACTGAGAGCACCAACAGCAACCGACACGAGCGGCGCCGCAAACGCCGCCGGGATGGCGTTATGTATCACCTGCCAAACTGGCACATAATAAGCTATTTATATGGCTATAGATCTACGCCGACGGATCGAAAGTTGACGCGGCATGTCTCGGTCGCGGGGCTGTTGTCGCAGCTGGGGACCGCGCTGATGTGTGCGGCGTTCATCTGTACAGGGCTGGTCGTCGCGGGCTGCGAGTCGGGTCCTTACGATGACCCGCTGAGGCCTGCCGCGGGACAGATCACAAGCGGCGGTCTGATCTTGCATGCGCGCGTGGCAGATGGCGCGGCGACCACCATGAGGACCATCAGCGGGTTCGCCGAGATTCAGGCGCGCGCCACCACGTGTGGCGATGAAGGCCTCTCCGCGCTGCTCGCCGACGCCGACGCGGTGTGGGTCAAGATCGTCATGGACGACAACCTCACGTCGATGCAGGTCGGTGGGTGGGCGCTCATGACGGGGCGGCCCAACCCAGAGCGGCCCAACCCAGAGCGGCCCAACCCAGAGCGGCCCAACCCAGATCGACGCAGCACAGACCGGCCGGGCACCGAGCAGCTCAGCGTCGCGGGCGAGATGTGGATCGCGTCCGTCGAAGGCGGGCCCAAGCGCCTGTGCACCGCCAAAGGCCAGGTTCGGATGAAGCCGGGCGCGGCCCGCGTGGTGTTGAGCGAGCGACTGAGCGGCGGCGCACAGGGTCTAGCTGACTGCGAGACGACGATGGAGGCGGTGCTGCGCTTCTAGGCCGTCCGAGACCGCCGCGTGACCCATCAGGCGCGCTCGAGCCGCTCCTCAAGGGCGCCCAGCACCCGCTCCAACAGGCGCAAAGCGCCGTTCGGTCCCATCCAGGGCGCTGGAAACAGGCAGTGGTGCAGCTCGGACGGATACCCCACCTCAACCCATGGCAGCCGGGCTTCGGCCAATTGCTCCCGATCCAGCGTCGTCCCCAAACCCACCTCGGCGCGCGCCAAGGCCGGGATCGCGGCGTTTTCGGGCGGTCGCACCAAGCGACCGGTCGGGTCCAGCAACGACGCTCGACCCCGCGCAAGCCGCCGCAAGGCCATGGGGGTAGGGTCTTCGATCAGCTGCGTCACGTCGGGCAGCTCACGGCCGGCGTAGTCACGCAGCAGCTGCCGGACCGCGTCGCTACCGCCGAGGCTGAAGTGAGTGGTGCCCAGCACATAGGGCACCATGCCGAC
>CALENB010000546.1 GCA_937910235.1 uncultured Myxococcales bacterium
GGGTGTTCGCGAGACTGCCTGGTCTACCGTCATGGACGAAACGATGATCGAAGCCGCTCAACAGGCCGTTTGGACGCGGCGATAATCGAAGCCGATCAGCCCTGCATCAGCCGCGGGCAGGGCGTGTGGGCACATGCCGCCCGCAAAGCAGACTTGGTCGCAGGAGCCGGACCCCGGCGTCCCTGTGCCCCTTAGGTGAAGGGGCACAGGGAACAAGACACCAGGAGGCGTGACCGCGACGCATGGCGATCGCTCGCTCAGCGTCGCAACGACGCCTACCTACACGACGGTGGGCCGACGCGTTTTCGCCGGCTGCTGGCCTTGGGCGACCCCGAGCTGTGTCATGATGCTGCCGCTGTCGTAGTAGCTTCGCATCCCGATGATCCGGTCGCTCTTGAACTCGATCAGATCGACCCACTGCATGTGGAGCTTGCGCCCGGTGGCCTTGATGGTCTGGCCGTTGGGCAGCATCACCGGCCCGTCGTTCTTGCCGTCGGCGGTACCCTCGACGACTGCCATCGTGTCCGAGGTCGCGATGACCTTGACGCTCGCCTTCATGTCCGAGCACGTGGTGACCCAGAAATCGAGCCACTTCTTCATGCCATCGACGCCCTTGTACTGCTCACCGCTCGGCAGGTCCTGCGTGACGCACTTGGCGTCGACGATTTCGCTCAGGCCATTCAAATTGCGCTCGTTGAACAGCTGGTACAACTTCTTGGCCGTCTTCTCATTCTTGGTATTCATAGAGGTTCTCCTTTGGTGGTGTCGGTGCTCGTCGGAACGTCCGGCGAGCCACGCGACGCCATGACATTTAGCAAGCGTCGTGCCAACGCCCGGAGTTAGCGCGAAGGCCAAGTGCGACACGGAGTTGGCCCGATTTCGCCGAATCCCGGGGTGATGGGTGTGTGGGATTCGGCGCGATCTGTGAGGAAATTTCCGCTCACCACGGTCAGGTGCGCCATTTGGGGTCAAGGTCGGGGGAGGGGCAGCGCGGCGTCTGGACCACGGCGACTGGCGAGCTGCGCGTCAGGATCGCCGCGCGACCGAGCAAGCCAACTGGATGACTGGGACCGCATGGATACGGCGGTTTGGCGCGTTCGGACTGGACTTTTGAGGGAGACCCGTGGTTGATGGTGCCTAGCCGCATGCCGTCCGAGGACCGCGCGCAGCTCGCGCCGAGCACTTGAGGCGTGTTGCGTGAATCAAGCCGGCATGTCGGCGACGCGACGCGGAGTGACGAATCACCCGGCACCACTGAATCGGTGCGCGTGGCGGATGACGACACCGCAGCGGTCCGTCCAGCGGGCCCTCTCCGGGGCAGCACGACACACGCGCTCGCGTCTCGCCTGTCATCAACGCGGCGGGGTCAGCCCAAGCGCGATAGGTGCGCGGTGGCGTGTGCTGCCGCGCTTGTCAGCATTGGTCAATCACTAGCCCAGGAGCTTGTTATCCGACGTTCAGCCTCTCTTTTGCCTGCCAACCACACCATCCCGGGACCGCCGAACCTCCGACCAGCGACGCCCGACGACCTCCCGGCCATCGTCGAGGTCATCCGCTCCTCCGCGTCGTGGTATCGCCCGTTCGTTCATCCCGACGACCTCGCCCAGCACGAGGTCGATCTCACATGGGCGCGCAAGAACTTCGAGCGCCGCGATTTCTACGTCTCCGAGCGCGACGGGCGCGTCATCGCCACGGTGACGCTGCAGAACGCCGGCGACTTCTCCTACCTCGGCTATGTCTATGTGCACGCGGACCATACACGCCGTGGGCTTGGGCGAACGCTGCTGCGCTTTGCCAAGGCAGAATCGGTGCGCCGTGGCGACCGCGGCATGGTGCTCATCGCTCATCCCAAGGCGACCTGGGCGTGCAAGGCCTACCTGCGCTTTGGCTTCAAGGTGGCCGCCACCACGGACGCAGAGGGCCTGCGCTGGAACAACGGCTTTCTGAAGCCCTATCACGAGCGCGGATTTCACGTCTTCCGCTACCTACACGAGGCCCACGCGTGACCACGCTGCCCACCTTCTTTCACCCGGATCAGCTCGCGTTCAAGCCACGCTACGAGTGGGCGTTTGGCGAGCGAATCGACCACCCAGAGACGACGGCGCGCGCCGAGAGCATCCTCACCGCGTTGCAAGCCGACCCGCTCTTCTCGCTGCGCACGCCTGCCGCGCTGCCGCCGCGCGCGC
>CALENB010000547.1 GCA_937910235.1 uncultured Myxococcales bacterium
CCCCCGCCAAACAGACGATTCGAATCTGATTGCCGTGCCCCCCGCTTTGGGCTGCCGGCACCAGCGTCAGTGTCCCGCTGCATGGCGCCACGAGCTTGGTGTCGCAACCGAGTCCGTAGTCGGTGCCGGTGTGGCAGCCGGGGCCGTAGATTGAGCCGCACGTGACGCCGAAATCCTGGGTGATGACCGGCTGGCCGTCGAGCCCGCCAGGCCACGGCGCGCAGAGATGCAGCTGTCCCGGCCCAACGCAGGAGACCGCGCCCGCGGCGACGCCCTTGCAGCCCAGGCACACGTCGGAGCCCACGGTCTTGCCGCCCACGCAGGAGAGCTTGCTGTTGCCCACGCAGCGTGCGCCATCGGACTTGCCCATGCAGGGATCTCCAGCGCCCGGCGCGGTGCTGCACACGCCCCACCCACAGTCCGGCAGGCAGGTGCGCGAGCCCCCCTGGCTACAGGGGCTCGTCTGTGCCGGCTGGCACGCTGGCGGCCCCTCAAGACACGCCCCGTCGCAGCTGTATTTGCAGCCCAGACAAGCCTCGGCGCTCTTGATCTGGATGTCTGAAGACTGAAACACCGTCCAATACGCATCGTCCAGATCGAAATCGAGCCACCCTAGCGTGAGCTTCTCGATCTTGTCTGAGAGCGCCCCGAGCTCGAGACCTACACCGGCGCTCAACGCCACCCAGGGCGTGACGCAGAGCTGAGACCCGAGGCCACTCTTCGCGCCAAGCTCGGCTTTGAGGCCGACCTCTGGCGAGACTTTGAACACAAAGGGCCCGCCGGAGCCATACACACCCAGATGCACGCCGAGGTCGACCACGCCGCTGAGGCTCAAGGAGGCCTTTGCGTACGCCTTGGGCTTGCCGCCGCCCTTCGTCAGCTTGAGTGACCCAGTTGGGTTGTGGGTCTGCACCTGCAGCTTGTCGCCCCAAGAGGCTTGCGACGCGGTGGCGCCCCATTTTCCGCCCCAGCTGACGGTACCGAGATCGCCCTCCAGACCGACGCTGCCTTCGACCGCCAGGACCACAGACGGCTGCGCGGTGAGTCCGATGTCGACGTAGAGCCAGGGCGTCACAGGGAGGTAGAACGTCTTCAGGTGCCGGACCTTGCCTTTCCAGGGCGTCTTGCTGACCTGCCCTTCAATCAGGGCGTTGTAGTGAATCCCCGCCTCCACGTTGAGCTCCGCCTCGCCCTTGAGGTAGCGATAGCCGGTCTTGGCGTTCCACTTGATCACCAAGCGGGCATAACCAGCAGCTTTCAACAGCAGCTCGATCTTGAGCGCCACCTTGGCTTCGTCCTGCGTACCGGGCGCGTTCCAGATGTCCTTCTCGGCCAGCTCCAGCAGCTCGATGGTGGTGTCCAGCCACAGGTTCACGCTGTTGCTGGCGTCGCCCTTGATCAGGAAGGTCGGCGTGAACTGGGGGCCGTTGACACGACACCACGCGTCGATATCAAGCGTGGCGAAGGCCTGCAGCGGGCCGATGCGCTGCACGGTGAAGATGAGGGTCGTGGCGCCGAGGTTCGCGCGCTTCAGCACCTCCCAGCTACCGTAGACACAGGTCGGCGGACACGCCGGATCGCCAGGCGCACAGATCGCCGTGCAGCCAGTGGGCGGCAGAATCAGCAGCTCGCCGGGGGCGCCGGGAAAGGTGTCGCGCTCGGCGACGGAGGCGAAGGTGAACTCGAAGACGTTCCAGCTGTGACGCTGCACCTGGCTCGGCGGCGGCGTCATGCCCACGCCGTCGCCGATGAGGTGAGCGCCTGGCTTGAGCGTGTGGCTCGCCGCCATGGCCGTGCAGGGTTTGTCGGGATCTATCGCCGGTGTCGACGTGTCCAGCGCGCCCGCGCCGGTGTCTGCAGGCGGGGAGACGGTGTCGGCATAGGTCGAGCCGCCAGCATCGCCAGCGGGACTCGATGCGTCGAGCGTGTCAGCGTCGAGGGCGGCATCATGCGAGGAGGCGCTATCGAGCCCGCCATCTACGCCAACATCACCGACTGTCACGTCGGCGCCCGTCAACGCTCCATCGCTGGCGGAGGCGTCTGTCGTTGTCAGCTCACCCGTCGTCTCGCCGACGACGGGATCGTCTGAGCCGCAGGCCGTGAGCGCGAGCGCGTAGATGGCGAGGGCGATCAGCTCACCAACACGGCGACTGTGGCGGGGGAGACTGGGGAGGAACAGAGGGGTTGTGGTGGGCATGACAGGCTCCGGCGATGGATTTCACCGGAGTAGACGCGGGAGCTGTCAGCGATCTGACGTGATGGGCTGCGGGTGGACCGAAAAAAGTCTTGAAGGCGGATGTGGCCGGCCTGTCGCGGCGCGCTCAGGTGCTACCACGCGACTTTTCGGTGCTGCTGTGAGGTTGTTGGTTGCTGCTTCGCTTCGTCTCCACCAGCTACCACGCCTCGCGGCTGATCGCCTCATCCTGCAGCAACGCTGAGTTGACCGGTTTGCCCTCACGTCCTACTTTTCTGGGCCCCGCGTTGTAGGCGTTCCATAGGCGACGGCCGTCCCCCTCGCTCCCTGGAAGGAAATGAGCAACGACAGCACAACGACAAGCGTCGCCCTCGAGCGAAGACCGCGCGCCGAGGCGCAGAGCGTCGAGGATCTCGTCCGCGACTTTCATGAGGGTCGCTTGCGCATCCCGGGCTGGCAGCGGGGAATCAAGTGGGACGTCAACGATGCCCAAAAACTGATCGACAGCCTCTATCGCGGCTTCCCCGTCGGAACGCTCCTGTTCTGGCAGCGCGCCGCCGACCGTGAGACCTTGACCCTGGGAAATCGAGCTATTGTCGTGCCTGCGCGCAGCGATGCCTGGTATGTCGTGGACGGCCAACAACGGATCACGTCGTTGGTACGTGTCCTCTCAGGAGACGCCGACGAGCCATTCGCGCTCTATTTCGACCTTGATACACGGACGGTCTCAGCTCCCGGCCGTGGCGGCGTCAACGACGCTTGGCTGCCGATGACGGACGTCGTGGACTCGCGGAAGTTGTTGCGTTGGCTCAGCAAGCATCCAGACGCCGATCCAGACGTCGCCTTCGACCTCAGCAAGCGTATTCGCGAGTATCAGATCCCAGCCTATGTCGTGCAGACAGATGACGAGCGGGTCGCGCGAGAAGTGTTCGAGCGGACCAACAACACTGGCAAGAGCTTGACCGTCGACGAGGTCTTCGACGGCCGCTTTCGAGGCATCGGGGGGATGCAGCCCGCTGGTGTTCGTGATGTTGTGCAGCACCTGGAACCCCTCGGTTTCGGCCGCCTCGCTCCCGAGCGCTTGCACACCATGATGCTCGCGACGCGCTCGCATGATCCGAGCAAGGCGACTACGGTTGGCTGGAGCGACGCAGAGGCGCGCGAGGCGCTGAACGACCTGCAACGGGCGGCCAAGTTGACCATCGACTTCTTGATGGAAGACGCCGACATCCCCCATGTGCAATTCCTCCCCTATCACCTGCCTCTATTGACACTCACTCGCCTCTTTCATTTTCACCCGACCCTCGCACCGCGAAATCGCGTGCTTGTCGCGCGTTGGCTATGGCGGGGTACAACGGCCGGCCTCTTGGGCGGCGCGACGATTCGCACCCGCGCGACGTTGGAGGCGATTCCGGCGGGTGGCACCCAAAACGAGACCGTGCAGAGGCTATTGAAGACGGTCGAAGAGGGGCGTGGTGTGCCTTTCGAACTTCAACCCGACCATTTCCACGGCGGGCACGCGCGGTCGCGGGTCGGGGCGCTCGCGCTGTGGTCACTCGCGCCAAAACACCTGCGCAGCGGTCGTCCGCTCGGCGCCAGCGACGTCAAGCCGCGCCAGCTGGCCACCAAGATCCCGACCAGCGCAGGCATCGGCAATCGGGTGCTGCACCCCAGCGTGCCGGGTGGGCTGCGCCGCGCCGTCTTGGTCTGTGACGATCCAGCGACGCTTCGGTCGCATTGTATGAGCACGGAATTCCTGGCCTGTCTGCGCCGAGGTGACGTGAACGAAGCCGTGCAATTGCGCCAACGATATGTCTCAACACTTACCGATCAGTTCGTATCAATTCGGACGTGTTGGGATGAGAGTGACCGTCCGCCGCTGTCTGCGCTGTGGGACGAGGACGACGCCGCATGAGCGCCGTCGAGGTACGTCTCCATGGCCGCAAGATCGGCCAATTGACCCATCGCAGCGAGCTCGGCGACGCGACGGAGTTCAGGCTTGACGCCGACTACATCAACACCCGCGCCCGAGCTGTGCTCGGCCAGTGTTTCGAGGACGATCCCGGGCGCGTCTGGCGCACGACCCATCTCGTGCCGGCCTGGTTCTCGAACTTGTTGCCAGAGGGCGTCCTGCGGCGACTGCTGGCTAAGCGCGCAAACGTGAACCCCGAGCGCGAACTACATTTGCTCGCGGTGTTGGGTGAAGACTTGCCCGGCGCGGTCACCGTCCATTCGATGAGCGGGCTGGCGGCGGCGCCCCTGCGGCCGCCGCGATCGCCGGTCGCCAATGATGAGGCGCTGCGCTTCTCGCTGGCGGGGTTGCAGTTGAAGTACTCGGTCGATGTCAGCGAGCGCGGCGCGACGCTGCCGATTCGTGGCCAAGGTGGCCGATGGATCGCCAAGCTACCCGATCCACGGTATCCGTCCGTTCCCGAGAACGAGGCAGCCATGCTGTCGTGGGCGACGCGCGCAGGGCTCGATGTTCCTGAGTACCGGCTCGTCGATCTCAGCCGCATCGAAGGTCTGCCTCACGAGGAGCTCGCCGGTCTCTCAGGACCTGCGCTCCTCGTCCGGCGCTTTGATCGCGGAGACGACGGAGACAGCGTACACATTGAGGACTTTGCGCAGATTCGAGGGGTTTTCGCGGAAGATAAGTACAACGCGGCCAACTACGAGTCGATTGGGCGTGTCATCTATTCGCAATGTGGCGAGGTCGCGCTGCGTGAATACGTCGGGCGCCTGATGTTCATGCTGCTCTCGGGCAACGCAGACATGCACCTCAAGAATTGGTCGCTCATCTACCCCGACCGGCGCCGCGCCGCATTGGCGCCCGCCTATGACCTTGTCGCGACGCTCGCATACGCCGGTACGAGCCGAACGCTTGCCCTGAAGCTTGCGAAGACGCGCGCCTTTTCCGACATTGGCTTCGACGCGTTTGCGAGGCTGGCGCGCAAGATCGGCGCCGATGAGACGCATGTTATCGAATGGGCACGGGCCGCACGCGACGCACAGTTGGACGCGTGGGCGGCGACGGCTGGCGATCTGCCGCATGCGCAGGCGGACGCGATGGTGGCGCATCACCGCACGCTTGGGCGGCTGAGGTAGACGCGAGGCAGACCCACCCAACAAGGCAGGCCGGAAGCTGCCAGCAGGTGGTCCAGGCACTGGAACTCGGCTGGGAGTTTCAAGCCGACC
>CALENB010000548.1 GCA_937910235.1 uncultured Myxococcales bacterium
AAGTGCGATGCGGCCAAGGAGGACTGCAAGTCGTGCTCCGCGGACTGCGGCAACTGCCCAGGCGTCTGCGAGCCGCTGACCTCCAAGGGCTGCACAGCGTCGCAGCAGTGCTACCCCACCTCAAGCGCCCCGCAATGCGGCAATCCAGGCGTAAAGACCGCAAATGCAGCCTGCACGCTCACGACGGATTGCACCAAAGGTCTGCTCTGCGTCGGTACGATCTGCCAGAAGCTCTGCGACAGCTCAGGCGCGAACGCCATGTACGCCTGCAGTGAAGGCAAGTGTGATGGGTTGAACTATAGCGATGGCAAGCCTGTCGGCTACAGCCTCGGGATCTGCGTCGTCTTCAACAAGTGCAACTTGCTCACCGATGTTGGCTGCGCTGGGACCCAGAGCTGCGTGAACACCAAGGACGGCAAGACGTGCATCGGCGCTGGCACACAGACCGAGGGGCAGAGCTGCGCCGCGGCGGGATGCGTGAAAGGCACGACATGCGTCGGCAATCCGCCGGTCTGTCTGGCGAAGTGCAACACAGCCGGCGGCGCGCCGACGTGCACCGGCGCGAAGAAGTGCGCCACCGTGACGTCTGGCGCTGGCGGCGCCCCGCTCCCCGACAACCTCGGCGTGTGTGCGCCCTGATTAGTTGACGACGCCGCCCTCTGGAGCGGTGTGTTTGCCGACCACCACCGTCGCCGCACGCACAACCTTGTCGCCGACCAATGCGCCCTGTTTCATGACGTGGACGACCTTGTTGTGCTGCGCCGCATGCGGCACCGGCATCACCGTCAGCGCTTCGTGACGTTCGGGATCGAACGTCTCGCCCATCGCGTCAAAACGCTCCAGACCTAGCGTCGACAGCGCCGTCGTGAAGTCTTTTTGGATCATGCGCACGCCGTGAACAAACGGGCTATCGCCTTCGACGATCGACAACGCTTGGTCCAGATCATCGAGCACGCTCAGCAGCCCTGTGACGGCTTTGACCTTGTCGCCTTCGAGGCTCCGCTCGTGCTCACGTCGGATCCGGATCTTGCTAGCGTCGAACTCACGCCGCATCTGATCGACCGTCTCGGAGTAGGTGCGCAGCTTTTGGCCAAGCAGCTCCAGATCGGTCTCCAGCTCCAGGATGCGTGCGGCCTGTGGCGAGATGACGACCGCCTCCACCACTTCAGCCTCGGATTGCTGCGTGTCTTGCGGGGCGGCGTTGTCGTCGCTCTGCCTGCCGGTTGCGGTCATGAGTTCCTCCCTGAGACGATGCTGCCCGCCTACGAAACGCAGGCGGGCAGTGACCGTCGTTCGCCGGCAAGCCGCCGATCTGAGGACGTCTAGTTGACGTCGTTGGGCGCGTCCACGATGGCGCACTCCGTTGTGAGCAACATGGTCGCTACCGACACGGCGTTAACCAGCGCGACGCGCACAACCTTGGTCGGATCCAGAACGCCAGCTTCCATCAGGTCCACCATCTGGCCCGTGGCTGCGTTGTAGCCAAAGTTGCCGCTCATCTCGCGCACAGTCTCGACGATGACCGAGCCCTCTTCGCCCGCGTTTGCGGCGATCTGGCGAAGCGGCGCCTCAAGCGCGCGACGCAGGACCTTCACGCCCTCGTCACGCTCGTCACCGAAGTGCAGGGAGTCCAAGGCGCTGGCCGCGCGGATCAGCGCGAGTCCGCCGCCAGGGACCACACCCTCGGCCGCGGCCGCACGCACGGCATGCAACGCGTCCTCGACGCGGGCCTTGCGCTCCTTCATCTCGATCTCGGTCGCGGCGCCCATCTTGACGACGGCCACACCGGCGGCGAGACGGGCGAGGCGCTCTTCCAGCTTCTCGCGATCCCAATCGCTCTTCGTGGTCTCGATCTGGCGACGAATCGCAGCGGCGCGACCCTCGACCTCGGCGGCGTTGCCGTGTCCGTCGACGATGGTGGTCTTGTCCTTGGTGATGATAATGCGCTTGGCGCTGCCGAGCGCGTCCATCTGCACGTGTTCGAGCTTCTCGCCGATCTCGTCGGAGAGCAGACGCCCGCCGGTGAGGGTCGCGATGTCGCCGAGCATGGCCTTGCGGCGATCGCCGAAGCCAGGGGCCTTCACGGCGACAACGTTCAGCTGACCGCGCAGCTTGTTGTAGACCAGCCCGGTGAGCGCCTCGCCGTCCACGTCCTCAGCGATGATGACGAGCGAGCCGTTCTGCTGACGGACCTGCTCAAGGATCGGCACCAGGTCGCGCAAGCTGCTGATCTTCTTCTCGTGCAGGAGAATGAAGGCGTTCTCAAGCGAGCACTCCATGCGATCGCCGTCGGTCACGAAGTAGGGCGAGATGTAGCCCCGATCGAACTGCATACCGTCGACGGTCTCCAGCACGGTCTCGATGCCCTTGCCCTCTTCAACCGTGACCACGCCGTCCCGACCCACGGTCTCCATGGCCTCTGCGATGATCTTGCCGATGATCTCGTCGCCGTTGGCCGAGATCGTCGCGACGCGCTCGATGTCTTCGCTGCCTTCGACCTCGCGCGACATCTTCAACAGCTCGGCTGTGACGTTCTGCACACCGGCCTCGATGCCGCGCTTGAGGTCCATGGGGTTCACGCCAGCGGCGACCAGCTTGGCGCCGCCGATGATGAGGGCCTGCGCCAGCACCGTGGCGGTCGTTGTGCCGTCGCCGGCGACGTCGTTGGTCTTCGACGCCGCGCTCTTCACCATCTGAACGCCGAGGTTTGCGAAGTGCTCTTCGACCTCGATCTCTTTGGCGACGGTGACGCCATCCTTGGTGATGAGGGGCGAGCCGTAGCTGCGATCGATGACCACGTTGCGACCGCGCGGTCCAAGCGTGACCTTGACGGTATCCGCCAAGATATTGACGCCATCGAGGATGGCGGAACGCGCGTCAGACGAAAAGAAGATGCTTTTAGCAGCCATGATGTGCTCCGAGTGCGGGAGTTCCCGCGATGTGTTTTTGTGCGGCCGGGTGGGCAGCGGGATGGGCAGCGGCGCGATCGTTCGGTCACGCTGCGCGCTCAGGTCATTCAGCCGATGACGGCGAGCAGCTCGCTCTCTTTCAAGATGAGGTAGTCCTCACCCTCCCAGCTCACTTCGTTGCCACCCCATTTTGCCAGCAGCACACGGTCGCCGACCTTCACTGCGGGGGCGCGAACGTCACCGGACTTCAGGACCTTGCCTTTGCCGACCGCCTTCACCTCACCCCAGACCTGCTTCTGCTGCGCGGCGTTGGGCAAGTACAGACCACCCTGGGTGCGAACCTCGGGCTCGGCGCGCTGAACCAGGACGTTGTCATATAGCGGCTGGATGCTCATCAGTAGACTCCTCAAAGGTGCTGCGCGTCTCCGCGCTCGTGTCGTTTTTTCCAGGGTACAGCGATAGTTGGCGGTCATCCTGGGGCGTTGCGGGTGAAAGAGTAGGATGCGACTGAGGGTCGTCAAGGGCTGCCTCGCTGAAAAACCCGGTCCAGCCCAAGCCGCTTCCGTTCCGCTGCGTCGTTCTGCTATGGTCGCGCGCCCGCCAGCCAAGCGGGCCCCTGGAGAGCGCTGCTAGACGCAGCAACCGAGGACGTTGGATCATGCGCGACAAGCCCATTGCCCCTGCCGTACCGACCTTTCAGGAGGTCATCACGCGCCTGAACGCCTACTGGGCGGAGCGGGGATGTTTGCTGGTTCAGCCCTACGATCTTGAGATGGGCGCCGGTACGTTCAATCCCGCGACTTTCCTGCGCTCGCTCGGCCCTGAGCCGTGGTCGGTAGCGTACGTCGAGCCCTGTCGTCGTCCCACCGATGGCCGCTATGGCGACAACCCCAATCGGCTGCAGCACTACTTCCAGTACCAGGTGCTGCTCAAGCCGAGTCCAGGTGACGTACAGGCCCTCTATCTAGGCTCGCTGGAAGCCATGGGCATCGATCTGCAGGGCCACGACATCCGTTTTGTCGAAGACGACTGGGAGTCCCCCACTCTCGGCGCTTGGGGGCTCGGTTGGGAGGTCTGGCTGGACGGCATGGAGGTG
>CALENB010000549.1 GCA_937910235.1 uncultured Myxococcales bacterium
CTGGGCAACGTGGTGCTCATGTACCACGAGGGTAGCTGATGGCGTTTTTCGTTCGTTTTTGGGGCGTCCGCGGTTCGATTCCCACGCCGGGCCCTCAGACGCACCGTTATGGTGGCAACACGTCATGTGTCGAGGTCGAAGTCGACGAGGTGCGCTACATCTGCGACGCCGGCTCGGGTATCCGCGAGCTTGGTATCGAGCTGATGGCGACCGCCCCCAAACCGGTGCGCGCACACCTATTTTTCAGCCACATGCACTGGGACCACATCCAAGGGTTTCCGTTCTTCAGCCCGGTGTACGTGCCGAACAATCACTTCACGATCTGGGGACCAAAGACGGCTGATCGCCGCTTCGCGCGGCTGCTCGGCGGCCAGATGAAGTCCAGCTATTTTCCGGTGGACTTCCGCGACTTGGGCGGCACGATTCACGCCGACGACCTCGGGTCCGGCGATCGCGAGGTCGACGGTGTCCGCGTCAGGGTCTTCCACCAACACCACCCAGGCGTCAGCTTCGCGTACCGCTTTGAGAAGGATGGGGTGTCTGTCGTCTACGCGACCGACAGTGAGATCGATCTCGACCTGGATGATGCTGAGCTACCCACACGCGACCCCGCCGCGCTGCGAGGCGTCCCCGAAGACCTCGTCGCGTTCTGCCGCGGCGCCACGTTGATCATCGCGGATGGTCAGTACACCGACGAAGAGTATCCGCGATTTGTGGGCTGGGGGCACGCGCGCGCCACGACGGTAGTGGATCTGGCCGTGCTCGCTGGCGCGGAGCGACTGGCGGTCTTTCACCACGACCCCATGCACTCAGATGCGGAGATCGACGACTTGATTCGTGTCTGTCAGCAGCGGGCCCGCGCCCATAGGAGCGAGCTGCAGGTGTTCGGCGCGCGTGAAGGCTTCGAGCTGCGGCTCGACGCCTAGCATTCCGGCCCAGCAGACAGCGCCGCCCCAGCAGACAGCGCCCGCCTAGCAGACAGCGCCCGCCTAAAACCCAGCTCCCGGCTCAGCCAGATACGCGGCCTCCTCCGGCGTGTCCTCGCGCCCGAGGATGGCGTTGCGGTGCGGATACCGGCCAAACCGCACGATGATCGCGTGGTGCTTGTGGGCAAAATCGAGGAAATTTGCCAACATCGGGTTGGGATCGCGGCCTGCGAGCGCTGTGAACGCGGCGATGGACTTGTCCTGCCACGGCAACGACTCACCGTGTTCCAGGGGCATGTACAAAAACGCCGCTTCGATCGGCGACAACGCCACATCATGGCCCAGCGTGATGCCCTCCTCACACAGCTGTCGCGCTTGCACGTCTTGTGAAAAAGCCGCCGGCGTATCGCGGTAGAGGTTTCGGCTGAGCTGGTCGAGCAACAACACGAGGGCCAACCGACCACGTGGCGTCGCCGACCACGCGTCAAGCTCACCTCGAGCGGCCCGCTGCAGCGTCGCCTCGAAACGAACGCGCATGCGCTGATCTTGCTCGGCGTCCTTCTTGAACCAGAGGCCAAACTGCGCCTGCATCGGCGTGCCTGGCGCGCCAAACCAGAACGTCAGCACGTCTTCTGGCGCTACGTCCACCGCTGTCGACATTGCCATGTTCACCTCCGCCACGCTGAAAGACAGCTCTGGTAATCCGTCAATTCGTGCACGCACCTGCTGGCCAGGCCTCAGCGGCCCAACACCCGCCGGGGTGCCTGTGAGAATCACGTCGCCAGCGGCGAGTCGTACCTGTCGCGAGAGCGCCGCGATGAGCGCCGCTGGGGACCATAACATCTGGCTCACGTCTCCGCGCTGCCGCAGCTCACCGTCTACCCACAGCGCCAGCGTGCGGTCTCCCAGCAGCGGACCGTCGACCCGCAGCAGCTCGCCGCAGGGCGCCGCGTGGTCGAAGCCCTTCGCAAGCGCCCACGGCCGCCCCTGGGCCTTGGCGACCGCCTGCACGTCCCGGCGCGTCAAGTCGACGGCGACCCCGACCGCGATGATGCAAGACGCCGCGGTCCCTTCATCCAGGTCACGGCCGCCGCGGCCAAGGGCCACGAGCAGCTCGACCTCGTGGTGGAGGAGCTCGGTCTCGGGCGGATATGGGATTGTGACTGGACAGGCGACGATGGCGTCAGCGGGCTTGCTGAAGAAGAACGGCTGCGCGATTGGGGCGCCCATCTCGGCGGCGTGTGCGGCGTAGTTGCGGCCAACACACCAGATTCGGCGCACGGGGAACTGCAGGTCGCTGCCCGCGACGAAGAGCCGCGGGCAGCGCGCTGCAGGCACCAGATCTCGACCGCCGGGCAACGCTCGACCGTCACGCGCCGCGCGACCGTCGGGCATTAGCGCGGGGTCGAACGCGAGCGACGACGGTTGACCAGGGCGGCCGCGAGCGCCAAGGCGAAGATCAGCAAGCCGGTGCTCGGCGGCGCAGTTGGGGTCGCGCTGCAGCCGCCGCTGGTCGTGAGCGTCTTGCTCGCGCCGCCTGTGCCGCCAGTTGCCGGAAGCGGCTCGACGACCGATTTGCTCGGATCCCATGTGCTGATTGGCAGGGACGCGATGAACTCCGCGGTCAAGCTGGGCTTACCGGCCTGGGCGAGGTTCAGGGCCGCGTCGACCTTGTCGGCCACGCGAGGATCGATGTTGATCGGATCGCCAGTCTCGTCCATGACCTCAACCGAGTACGCCGGCTGGCCACCCGAGGCGACCAGCGCCGCATCTCCTTTGCCAAACGCGACGCCACCCCCGCCACCGAAACCAGGCTGGAAGCGACAGTCGGTCCAGTCCTTCGTCAGATCCTGAATCGTCGTGGCACCGTTGGCGAAGGTCAGCTTCACCTGCGACGCTTGCTTGCTGCCCGGCTTGCAGATCGGCTCAGCCGTCGCCGTGTGTACGTTGCTCACATCCGGCAAAGTCGGGTTAAAAGCGAAGATCGGGTCCTTGTCCATCTCATCGGCTGAGAGCGTCGTGTACAGGCGCGTCAAGTACTTCGAGCTGTCGAGGTGTCCCTGAACGGTGACCAACGGCGCCACCACCTTCGCCTGTAGATCCTTGGCGAACGCCACCGGATCGAACCCCTGCGCGAGCACCGCGTCGCGGTACTCCTTGCAGACGCCCGTTGCCGACTCGCTCGCCTGGATGCACTGGTAGAAGGCGTTGTCTTCGACCTTGGCGTACTTCGCGGGCTTGGGAATGTACTTGCGAATCAGCCCCTGCATCTGGGTGTTGCGCGGCAACCCCTGGCCCAGCATCGCGTTCAGGAACGCACCCGGGTCTTTCAGGCCTTCAAGCTTGGTGGTGTCCCACGCAGGATTGGCGAACTTGGTGCCGAACTTGCTCGTAGGCTGCGCGTACTCGGTCGTGAACGCGTGACCCGAGGCTTGGTCCACCGCCTTGCTCACGACGGTCTTGTAGTTCGTGCCGGGCTGCAGCCAGTCCATGGTCGCGTCATTGAGCGTGACATGCAGGTAGTTCTTCGGGATCGCGCGGGCGTCGCCGAGCGTCCACGTCACAATCGGCATATCCGGCTTCACCGCGAGGCGCGTCAACCGGATCGGCAGGCAAGGAGCGACCTCGTCGAGCGTCACCACGATGGGGGTGATGTCGCCGGCGCTCTGGTCCTTTTGCAGCTGCAGGGCCAGGAACACGTACTTCTGCTTGGCATACACGTCGAGGAGCGCCGCGGTCTCTAGCGGCTGCACGTAGCCGTGGGTGTTGAGCCACTCGAGCAGCTCGGCGCCGCTGTCGCCCTGGATTACTACGGTTTTGTAGGGTCCGACGAGCGCCTCCTGCAAGACGGTGACGCCGCCGTTGCTGCCGCTGCCCGCTGTCGGCCTGCCACCCGCGCTGTCGTACATCTGGCACGGGGAGTAGCCCTGGCAGTCGGCGGTGTTCTTCCACTGCAAATTGAAGCGAGGCTGCGTCACTTGCTCAAGGATGGTGAAGACGCTGTCGGAACCGACGCCGATCTCAGGCACCTTGAGCAGCGGCAGCACCCACGAGAACTTGTTGTCGTCGCCGGTGTAGCTGATCTGGATGTGAGCCGTCACTTTAGCGCCGTGTTTGACGTACAGCACGCGCTCAGCGGACTGATCCACCGGCTGCGTGAAGCAGAAAAAACCGCCGCAGGCCAGCGCGACCGACGGGCTCAGCAGCAGGCTCGTCGCCGCTAGCGCGAGCGCCGGGATCGTCGCCGCGGCACGGCGAGTGAATCTTCGGTTGGTGATAGTCGACATCATGTGTTCCTCCATCGCCGCTGCCCCTCGGCGCGACGCCGACAGGGTAGACTTCCAGCGGCGCCGCTTCAAGTGCGGAATTCTAGGCTTTTTGCGACGAAACTCGAACACGTCAGTACGTGAAACCCGATCCTCCGATGAACTCTCGAAGGATGGACGTTGGCGGCACGTGGTCGGGGTACACCGTCACCCACGTATCGAGCAGCTCTAGCAAGCGTTCGGCGGTCACTTGCGCCGGATCGGCGGCGGGCACCTCCAGCAGGTAACGTTCCGCGTAGACTTTGAGCACGGACAGCTCATAGACCAGCGACGTATCAAAGACCGCGTCGGCGTTGTGCTGGTAGGGAAAGATGTGCAGGCGTTCGCCGCGTCGCACGCTCGGCCACCGGCGAATGGTCGCCGCGGCGCTCAGAGACCGACCGTGGCGGTCACGCACGATGCGGCGCAGCAGCCTCAGGTCACTGGCGTGGACCTGCGTGAGTCGATCGATCGGGATCTGGATCAACGGGCACACGAAGACGCGGAACACGTTCGCTGCGGGCAAGGCGGCGGCAAGCACCGGATTCAGACCGTGGATCCCCTCGACCAGCAGGATGTCCTCCGCGGTCAACTGCATGCGTCGCCCCGCATGCGGGACGCTCTTTCCGGCGCGAAAGTCGTAAAGCGGCGTCGTCACCTGGGCGCCTTCGACCAGCGCCACCATGTCGGCGTGAAGCAAGTCGAGCTGCAGTGTCTCAAGCGACTCAAAGTCGAACTCGCCGTCTGGCGCTCGTGGCGTCTTATCGCGATCGACATAGTAGTTGTCGAGGCCGAGCGACACGGGCCGTAAGCCGTTGACCTGCAGCTGCACGCTGAGTCGTCGGATGAACGTCGTCTTGCCCGACGACGACGGACCAGCGATGCAGATCAGTCGGGTCTCATCGCGACGCGCAGCGATGGCATCGGCGATCTCGCCAATTCGCTTCTCGTGAAACCCCTCTGCGACACGAATGAGCGGTTCGATGGCGCCCGCGATGCAGGCTTCGTTGAAGTCCCCTACCGAGCGAATGCGTAACGTCTGCAACCAGCGCTGCTGTGACTGCGTCATCTCCGTCACCTGGTGACTCACGCGCCTAGCCATCTGTGTGACCGGGCGACAATGGCGCATCGCCGCGCGCTCCGTCTCGGGGAGGTTGCTTGGCACCTCGCGCACGTAGCCTTTCACCGCGTAGACCAGCAGCAGATGCGTCCCGTTCGCGACGACCTGAAAGCCCGACAAGTGGCCGGTTGCGGGCAGGAGCGGGCCGGTCTCCAGCGCGAACACCGCGCCGTAGGACACCATGGCAACGCTGCGGTGACGGGTAGAGTGCAGCAGCGACACCGTCTCCAGCGCGCCCTCGCGTTCAAAGTAGTCAACGGCCTCGAGCACGCTCAGGTGCTCCCGGACAAGCGGCGCGTCGCTGGCGACGACCTTCAGCAGCGCCGCCTGCAGGCTCGCTGCCGCGGCGCGGCGTTCCTCGTGGGTTCCCGCAGGCGCCAACAACTCCAACCGCTGCGAAAAGCCGAGAGACGGCCCCAACCGTACGCCAAGCCCGATCTGTCGTGCCGCCTCAAGCGTCGCCAAGGCCAGGCTCTGCCGAAAGATCCGCGCGCCCTCCCAATGCGCCGTCGTCAGTGGCGCCAGCGTGCACGACCCCACCAGCGGCAACGCCAGCGGGCGGGCGCGTCCGTCAACCAGCGCAGCGACGACCGGGACGCCGTCGAGTTGGGTCGGCAACATCTCGGCGGGCGTCGTGCCGTCTGGAACCACGTGTGTGATCCCGCCAAGCCTGACCTGTAGCTCCGCGTGACGTCGCAACGGACCGCGGAGCGCCGCGCCGTCCAGCCCAGGGCGCGCAGTGGCCTCGGGGCGGGCGTCCGCGACAGCGTTCGAGTCACCAGCCTGCATACCGCCCTCCTTTGGCCTTCTCGCAGCCAGCACCTTACTCTGGGAGAAATTGCGACGCGAGCGTCGATTCCCAGGGGGCTCACGATGGTTCATGTTGGACGCGGTTGGTCACGGAGCTGGGCTGCGTGGATCGCAGCGTCAGCGGCGCTGTGCGTGGTCGCTGTCGGGGGCTGCCAGCAGAAGCGCTGCGCACAAGAGTGTGATTTGTTCGGGTTGTGCACCGCCAGCGCCACCGAGCGGCAGGCGGCGAGCTGCGTTGCGGCGAACAACAGCGACTGCCAAGGCTCCAAGGCGTGCCGCTACTATGGCAAGTGCTCCATGGTTGGCCACGCCTGCGCGCGCACATCGGCCGCGGACTGTCAGCTGTCCAACAAGTGCAAGTGGGCCGGAGAGTGCGGCTTTGTGGACGGTAAATGTTCGGCTGTCGCGGCGTCCGATTGTCAGCGCTCGAAGTACTGCAAGGACAAGGGCATGTGCCGACTCAAGGCCAAGTACGGTGGGCTTGGCGTCTGCACAAAGTGAGCGCTTGCCATGTGAGTCTGCCGCAGCGCGACCGTCGCTGCTCAGCAGCCTGCGCCGGTTGATCGCGCTCCGAGGTGACTCGAGCGCGCCTCAGACCTACTTGAGCACGCTCCGAATCCAGGCGATGAAGCCGAACCGACCGGTCTGCTTAGTGCCGACGGCGACGCCGGCGTTCGACTCGCCACCGAGGCGCATGCGCACCTTCTTCTTGCCGCCTTCGCCAATCAGCGCGCCGGTCGCGAACGTAAATCGCACCCCCTTCGCGCTGCAGCCGTCGTCCGTCTTACCGTTGCAGTCGTCGTCGAGACCGTCGCACTTCTCCGTGGTGTTCGGCGTGAACTCACCCACACACGCGGTGTCGAGCGTTCCGGCTTTGCAGAACTGCGCGCCACCCTTGCACGTACCGACGCCGCTGGTGTCCTTCGGTCCTGAATAACAGGCCTGCGTGGCCGAGTTGGGCAGCTGCACGCACCCGGTCTTGGGCTCGCAGCTGTCATTGGTGCACAAGTTTGCGTCGTCGCACACCTTCTGGACGCTACCGGCCAAACACGTTGGTTTTCCGGCGTTCACGCCACACAGGTCGCCGACCGTGCACGCGTTGCCGTCGTCGCAGGAGCCCGTGTACGGCGTGTTCAGGCACTTGCCGTCAGCCTTATTGCAGCCATCGGTTGTGCACTGCTCGCCGTCGTCACAATTCACCGCGGCTGGGTTGGTGCACTGCTTGGCGGCGCCTTCGCACACGTTCTTCGTGCAGGCGTCCTTGTCGTCACACACCAGCGCGGCGTTGTCTGTGGTGCCGTCGCAGTCGTTGTCGATGGCATCACACGTCTCCACGCCAATCTTGTTGGCCGTGTCGCACACAGCCTTGCTGAGCCCCTGGCAGACCACCTGGCCACCCGCGCAGGCTCCGAGACCACATGGAGAGCCGACCGTCAGCGTGGCCGCGCCCTGGAGCCACACGAAGTCTTCATCCGTCGCGCCGTCGCAGTCGTCGTCGTCGAGGTTGCACTGCTCGCTCTTGGGCGTCTTCGCGTCGTTGCACAGCAGCTGTCCGCCGTTGGTGCACGAGGGCGTGCCGAAGCACTCGCCGATCAAGGTTTTGCACTTGCCGTCCGTCTCGTCGCATTTCTCGCCAGCGACGCCGCAGTCACCGTCGGTTTTGCAGGCCGTCAGCGACCCGGTCGCCTTAAAGGCCCGTTTGCTGCACTTGTAGTCCTTGGCGAGGTTGTCGGTGACACCGTCGCAGTCATCGTCCTTTGCGTTGCAGGACTCCGCCTCGGCCGCGGGAGCATCACACGCCGTCAAGCCGTTGACACCGCACGTCCGCGTGCCCTTGCAAGTGCCCTCGGCGTTGACCTGGCTGCACGTCGTCGTCAAGCCCTTGTCCACGGACCATGGCGAGCACTCGCATTGGCCGGGCGTCGACTTCGCGCACTTGCCGTCAGCGCCGCACGCTTCGCCTTCGTCGCATTCATCGTCCTTCGCGCAGGCCTTGCCGCTGCCAGGTTCGAGCGTGGGCTGCAGCTTGCATTGCTTCGTCTTTCCGCCGTTCTCTTCGCAGGCATACGCCTTCGGGCAGTCCGCGTTGGTCGCGCAGGGTGCACCGCAGAACTTGCCGTTGGCGCCATAATCAACACAGGCCGCGCTGATCCCATTCACGGTGCAGTCGCCATCCTTTTCACAAGGCGAGCAGAGGCTCAACTGATTGGAGACACACGCAAAGTAGGCGTCGCTACCCGTCGACACGTTGTTGCAGGAGAAGCCGGATTCACAGCTCGTCGTGCAGGGCGTCGCGCAGCGCTTGCCCCCGGGTTGCCAGATGCAGACCGCGTTGTCGCAGTCATCATTCTTGTCGCACTTGCAGTTAGGACCGCCAGGACACAGGTCACTCGTGTCGGCGCCAGCGTCGCCGGACGCGTCAGCGTCGCCGCCACCAACCGTGTCGTCACCGCCAACATCGCTGTTGGTGTCTTGGCCACCGCCAGAGGTGTCGACGCCTGCGGCGGTCGTGTCGGCATTGCCCACGATGCCGCCGTCTTCGTCAGAGATGTCGCCGCCCACTGCGCCGCCTGTGTCACTCTCGGAGGCGTCGCTCTTGCCCGACCCGGCATCCGGCGAGGACTCGCCGCAACCCGGCGCGGCGAGCAACAAGAGCAGCGCGGCGGCGAGCGACGCGACTTGGCCACCCAAGCGAATAGCCCGGATGTCTCGGCCCGTCGGCGTGTTCATGTCATAGGATCGGCTCATGCCATCACCTCACTTGCATCCCGTTGCCGACTCGAGGAAGGCACGGGTTTGAACGCCGGGTGTCATGTCGTTGCCAACGGCCACCGTCGGTAACGATTTGACACCAAGTTTGGCGCAATTCTTTGGGTTTGTGGCGCAGTTGATAAACAGCGACGCGCCGAACCGGCCGATGGTTCGCAGCTGCTGGACGGTGGTCTTGCCGCGCGCATCGCCGAAGACGCGGACCTTCTTGTCTGCAAGGCACAGCGCGAAGCGCTTGTCGCGCTTGACCGTGGCCAACTCGCTGCGCAGGTGCACCCCCTGTCCTTCAAAGAAGCGACGCCCGTCGGCGGTGGCGTACACCACCTGCTGCGATTTCTTGTCGGGGGTGTCCATCTCAAATACGAGGCGCCACATCCCCGACTCACCTGTGACAGCGACGACCCTCGTGGGTTTGCCGCTGACGGTCTCATAGAGCTCCACGAGCTGCCCCTTCAGCGCGTTGGCCACCGCCGGGTCGAGCCCATTGGCGGCCGGTGGCTGCCCGGCTTGTCTGCCGCCCAGCGCC
>CALENB010000550.1 GCA_937910235.1 uncultured Myxococcales bacterium
TATGCTGCAGTGGGAGGGCGCCACCATGAAACGGCTGCGGCGACGACACACGTTAGCTTGTGAGTCTCTCACTTCTGGTCTCGCTAGGTCGGCTGGGTCGTCCGCGCGCCTACCGGCCTTACTGTGGGCGCTGCCGCTGCTCTTGACGGCGTGTGTCGTCGTCGAGAATCCGCCGGCCGTGGCGGCCTGTGATGACTTCGCAACCTTCCTGAGCTTGTGCACGGCGACCTGCAACCCAACGTGGGATTGCGACGGCAACTTCGTGAGCTTGCCGCTGTTCGACCAGGACCGCGTCGATTTGTGTTCGATATGTCTGGCGGACGGCGCCCTGCACGGCTTCTGCAGCGACTGCGCCCTGCCATCGTATGGCGTGGTCAGTTGTCAGAGCTACATGGAGGGTTTTCTTGGCGTGAACTGCTGGTGAGCGAGATGCACCGTCGTTTTCAACTCACCTGCCCGATGCTGCTAGGCCCGACCGAACGGGTCTTAATGGCGCACGGTGGTGGTGGTCGCAAAAGCCAGGAGCTGGTGCGGGATCTGTTCGCGGCGGCGTTCCAGGACCCGGCGCTGCACCGCTTCGCTGACGCGGGCGTTGTCGAGGGTGCGGCCCGATTGGCCATCACCACCGACAGCTACGTCGTCTCCCCGATCGAGTTCCCCGGCGGGGATATCGGCAAGCTCGCCGTCATCGGCACGGTCAACGACCTAGCGATGGTGGGCGCTGACCCGCGCTACCTGACGGTTGGATTTGTCCTCGAGGAGGGGCTGCCCATCGAGACCCTGTGGCGGGTGGTCTGCAGCATGCGCGCCGCGGCCGCTGCGGCTGACGTGCGGATCGTCGCAGGCGACACCAAAGTGGTGGATCGTGGCCGTGCGGATGGCCTGTATATCAACACCGCCGGTGTCGGTGTGGTGCCTGACGGCCCGAGAATTGAGCCTGCGAGCGTCCAGGCCGGAGATGTGGTGCTGCTCAGCGGTGATCTGGGTCGTCATGGCATCGCGGTGATGGCACATCGTGAAGGGCTGCGGTTCCAGACGACCATCCAGAGCGATTGCGCCCTGCTGCACGAGGTCGCCGCGGCGCTTCGGGACGCCCGGGTCGGGCTGCGCTGCATGCGGGATCTGACCCGCGGTGGGCTGGCGTCGTCGTTGGTCGAGATCGCCGAGTCGGTGGGTCTGGAGATCGCGATCGACGAGGCGGCCGTGCCGGTCGATGACGGTGTGCGCGGCGCCTGCGAGATCCTCGGGCTCGATCCGCTCCACGTCGCCAACGAGGGTCGATTTGTCGCGTTTGTGGCTGCGGCGCACGCCGAACGGGCCCTCGCCGTCATGCGACAGCACGCGATCTCCACAGCAGCCGTGCGGCTCGGCGATGTGCACCGCACCGGCAACAGCCGCGTGGTGATGCGAACTCTCCTTGGCTCACGACGGCTGGTGGATATGTTCAGTGGCGAGCAACTACCTCGGATCTGCTGATGTCCAACCGTCGCCACATTTTGAACGCAGACGCATTCGATCAGCTGTTCGACGCGCTGCGTGACGCCGGCTACACCACGGTCGGGCCGACCCTGCACGACGGCGCGATCGTGTACGACGCGTTGACGTGTGCCGCCGACTTGCCGGTCGGCTGGATCGACGTGCAAGAGGCTGGTCGCTATGCCGTCCAAGATACCGGATCCGGCCGCTATTTCGACTATACGGTCGGCCCTCATACGTGGAAGCGTTTCCTGCGTCCGCCGCGCGAGCCGTTGTTTGAAGCGATTCGCAGCGGTGCAGGTGTGGCGTTTCACGCGGCGGCAGCGCCCGAGGAGACGTACGCGCTCATGGGCGTGCGGGCGTGTGATCTTGCCGCGCTCGGTGTGCTCGACGCCGTCTTGACGGGCCAAACCTACGTCGACACGCGCTACGCCACACGCCGCAGCCGGGCGTTTGTCGTCGCCGTGCAGTGCGCGCGCGCCGGCAACACCTGCTTCTGCGTCTCCATGAACACGGGACCGAGGGCGTCAGCCGGCTTCGATCTGGCGCTGACGGAGCTCAAAGACGCGGGGCGCCACGTGTTTGTCGTGGAGGTTGGATCACCGCGCGGAGCGACCATCGCAGCTGCGCTCGGTTTGCGTGATTCGACCGAGGAAGACTGGGCCGCAGCGCGTGCGGTCAGCGCCGCCACCGCCGCCAACATGGGTCGTCAGCTCGACACCACGGGGCTGGTGTCGCTGCTGCAGCAAGAGGCGGAGAACCCGCTATGGAACGACATCGCGCAGCGCTGCCTCGCCTGCGCCAACTGCACAATGGTGTGCCCGACGTGCTTCTGCACGACCGTCGAGATCGACTCCGATTTGGAGCAGACGCGCGCAAGCCATACCCAGGTGTCAGACTCCTGCTTTCACGCGAGTTTTACGCAGATGCACGGCGGACCACCGGTGCGCGACACCACGAGCGCGCGCTACCGCCAATGGCTGACCCACAAGCTGTCGACGTGGCACGACCAGTTCGGCCACAGCGGCTGCGTCGGTTGCGGACGCTGTGTCACGTGGTGCCCCGTCGGCATCGACCTCACAGCGGAGGCGGCGCGGTTGCGGGCGTCGCACGAGGAGCGAGCATGACCGCGCGACCCCAGAACCGGCTGCAAACGAACGCCCTCTGCGCTGAGTTGACGCCGGCCCAGATCGACAAGCTCGCGTGCCTCGCCCGCTCCGAGCATCACACGGCGGGCACGTTTGTGTTCCGCGAAGGCGAGTTAGCGACCGATCTGTATCTCATCGACGCTGGCCGCGTTGGGCTTGAGCTCTGCAGCCCGCGTGGCGTGCACACGATCGACACGCTCGACAGAGACGACGCCCTGGGCCTGTCGTGGATGTACCCCGGCGCGCGCTGGCTCTTCGACGCGCGTGCGACCGAGCCCCTCGACCTAGTCGTCATTGACGGCCAACGCCTGCACGCGCTGTGCGAGCAGGATACCGACCTCGGCATGAGGCTCATGCGTGCCATGGCGCGCGAGGTGATCGAGCGGCTGCAGGCCACCCGTGCGCGGCTACTGGACTTCTATCGGTGAGCGTCTACCTGCCACGACCCTTTGTCGTCGACGCGGTCGAGCGAGAGACTGCCGACACGGTGACGCTGGTCATCCGGCCACAGTCCGGCCTGGCGCCCGCTATGAAGGCCGGGCAGTTCGCTATGCTGAGCGCGTTTGGCACCGGCGAGGTGCCCATCTCGGTGAGTCGTATCGCGAGAGATCGACTGCACCACACCATCCGACACGTCGGCGAGGCGACGCGCGCGCTGACAGCCCTGAAAACCGGCGATAGCCTCGGGTTTCGCGGCCCGTTTGGCACCGCCTGGCCACTCGCTGCGGCCGTCGGCAAGGACCTGCTTGTGCTCGCGGGTGGGCTGGGGCTCGCGCCGCTGCGGCCGGTTCTGGACTACGTGATGAACCATCGTGACAGGTTCGCGCGCGTCTCGGTGCTCTACGGTACGCGCGAGGTCTCGCAGGTGCTGTTCGGCCGCGACCACAAAGCCTGGCGCTCGCTCATGAGCCTGCGCATGACCGTCGACCACGACGTCAGGCAGCCCGACTGCGCGCCGTGGTCTGGTCAGGTCGGGGTCATCACCAAGCTCATCCCGAAGGCGACCTACGACGCCCAGAACACCGTCGCGATGGTCTGCGGGCCCGAGATCATGATGCGGTTCAGCGCGCGCGACCTGGAAGCGTCAGGCATTGAGCGGGCGAATATCCACGTCTCCCTCGAACGAAACATGAAGTGTGCGGTGGGCCTCTGTGGGCATTGTCAGCTCTCAAACTTCTTGGTGTGCCGCGACGGCGCGGTCCTCTCGTATGACCGCGTCGCGCCTCTCCTGACCGTGCGGGAGCTGTGAGATGACCACACGTTTGAAGCTCGCTGTGTGGAAGTTCGCTAGCTGTGACGGCTGTCAGCTGCAGATCTTGGACTGCGAAGACGAGCTGCTCGTGCTGGCCGAGGTCGTCGACATCGCCTACTTCAAAGAGGCGACGCGGCACGAAGATCCGGGTCCGTACGATCTGTCGCTGGTGGAAGGATCGATCACCACGGCGCACGACGCGGAGCGTATCCGGCAAGTCCGCGCCCAGTCCCGAATCCTGGTGACGATCGGCGCCTGTGCGACGTCCGGCGGCATTCAGGCGCTCAAGAACTTCGACGACGTGGCGGTCTACAAGTCCATCGTCTATGCGACGCCCGCCTATGTGAGCTCACTGGCGACCTCGACGCCGATCGCGGACCACGTCACGGTCGACTACGCGATCCCCGGCTGCCCGATCGACAAGACGATGCTGCTCCGCTTCCTCTCCGCGCTGCTCGCGGGCCGAAAGCCCGACATTCCGACCCATACGGCGTGTGTGGCGTGCAAACACAGCGGCGTCGCGTGTCTGATGGTGCGGGGCATCCCGTGCATGGGTCCCGTCACCCGAGCCGGCTGCGACGCGCTGTGCCCCAAATTCGCCCGCGGTTGTTTCGGCTGCTTCGGTCCCAGCGAGACCGCCAATGTCGACGCCCTCATCGCTCAGTGGCGCGAGATGGGCGTTGACGAGGCCACGATCATGCGCGCGTTTCACACCTTTCAGGCGTGGGCGCCGCCCTTTCGTCAAGTCGGAGACGTCGTCAAGTCGCA
Organism: uncultured Myxococcales bacterium; assembly: GCA_937910235.1. Lineage (GTDB taxonomy): Bacteria > Myxococcota_A > UBA9042 > UBA9042 > UBA9042 > UBA9042. The sequence continues at coordinate 4,645 of CALENB010000550.1, forward strand.
GACGTCGCCAAGCCGGGGCGCTTCGCAAGGCCAGGGGAGGCAGGGCCATGACTGAAGAAACCGGGCCGCGCACCAAGGTGATCCAAGTGGACTATCTCGCCCGCGTGGAGGGCGAGGGCGCGATGTACATCCGTCTCAATGGCGACGTGGTCGAAGATGTCCAACTCAAGATCTTCGAGCCGCCACGCTTCTTTGAGGCGCTGCTCCGTGGGCGCTCCTTCACAGAAGCGCCGGATATCACGGCCAGAATCTGCGGTATTTGCCCCGTCGCCTACCAGATGAGCGCGGTCCACGCGATGGAGCGCGCGTGTGGTGTGCGGGTCGGCGGGACCCTCCGCGAGCTGCGACGACTGCTCTACTGCGGCGAGTGGATCGCCAGCCACAGCCTCCACATCTACCTGCTGCATGCCCCTGATTTCCTCGGCTACGCCGGCGCCGTGGACATGGCGCGCGACCATCCAGCCCTCGTCAAACAGGGGTTGGCGCTCAAGAAAGTCGGCAACGCGATCATGCGCGCGATTGGCGGCCGCGAGGTTCACGCCATCAACGTCCGCCTCGGCGGCTTCTATCGCACGCCCTCCCGCCAGGACATGACCGCGCTTCGCACCGAGATCGCCGCAGGGCTGAGCCTCGCGCGTGAGACCGTGCGCTGGGCCGCGAAGCTTGATTTTCCAACGCTTGAGCTGGACTACGAGTTTGTCGCGCTGCGCCACCCGACCGAGTACCCGTTCTGCGAGGGCAGGGTGGTCTCTTCCACCGATCTCGACATCGACGTCGCCGAGTGGGACGACAACTTTGAGGAGCAACAGGTCGCCCACTCGACGGCGTTGCATGCGGTGCGCAAGGGCCGTGGGCCCTACTTTGTCGGCCCCATGGCGCGCTACAACCTGAACCGAGACAAGCTCTTTGACTCCACGCGAGCGCTGGCCGAGGAGGTCGGGCTGGAAGCGAAGGTCCGCAACCCCTTCCGCAGCATCATCGTGCGGGCGCTCGAGGTGGTGTGGGCCTGCGAGGAGGCGCTGCGCATCATCGACGCGTACGCCCCGCCACCGCAGCCAGCCATCGAGGTGCTGCCACGGGCGGCGACGGCCTGGGCGGCGACGGAGGCGCCCCGCGGCCTTTTGGTTCACCGCTACACCATCGACGCAGCGGGCCTGATTCGGGACGCCAACATCGTGCCGCCGACCTCGCAGAATCAAAAGACGATCGAGGATGATCTGCGTGCCTTCATCACCCAGCACACCCACCTCGCCGATGCCGAACTGCAGTGGCGGTGCGAGCAGACGATCCGCAACTACGACCCGTGCATCTCGTGTGCCACGCATTTTCTGGATCTCCAGGTGGAGCGGACCCATGGCCACTGAACGACTTGTCATCGGCATTGGCAATCAAGACCGCGGCGATGACGGCGTGGGCCCGTTTGTCGTGCATGGCCTAGTCTGTCGCGGCGTCGCCGCCATCACCTGTCGGGGAGACATCACCGAGCTGATGACGCTGTGGTCCGAGTACGCCAACGTCGTTGTGGTCGACGCGATGCGGGCGGGTGGGCCGGCCGGGCAGATTCGGCGGGTCAATCCTGCTGATGGTCCGCTCCCCGTCGCCGCGTACTCCGGTTCCACGCACGCTGTTGGCCTCGCCGAAGCGATCGAACTGAGCCGGTACTTGGGCCGATTGCCCGACCAGCTCATAGTCATTGGCATCGAGGGCCGCGGGTTCGACGTCGGCGGCGAGCTGTCGCCGACGGTCCGCGCTGCCGGCGAGCGGATCATCGCTGAGCTGCTGGAGTCGGGCCATGCATGAGCTGTCGTTGCTACGGGATGTCCTCGGCAAGATCGACCGCGTCGCCGAGGCTGAGGGTGTGAGCCGCGTTTGTCGGGTGACGGTGCGCATCGGCGCCCTGGCGCACATCTCGGCGGACCATTTTCGAGGGCATTTCGAGGCCGCGAGCATCGGTCGCGCCGCAGAGGGGGCTGAGCTCCGCATTGACATGCTCACGGATCAGCGCGATCCCCTCGCCCAAGCGATCGTGCTCACCAGCGTCGAAGTGGTCGCATGACGGGTCGACGTCGATTCCGCGTTCGCGGCACGGTGCAGGGCGTCGGCTTTCGCCCCTTCGTCTTCAACTTGGCGGAGCAGCTCGGTGTCACCGGCTGGGTCTTGAACGACGCGGACGGCGTGCTGGCCGAGGCCCAAGGCAGCCCGGCGGCGCTGGACGCCTTTGAGCACGGCCTGTGGACCCAGGCGCCCCTGCACGCGACGCTGGACGCGGTCGTCTCGGAGGCCGTCAAGGCCATCGACGAGCCACGCGTTGAGACCGGACCCGGCTTTGAGATTCGACCCGGCTGTGGGATGAGACCCGGCTTTGAGATTAGACCCAGCCCGGCGGGGACACGTGGCCACGCCGGTGTGCTGCCCGATCTCACGACTTGCCGCGCCTGTGTCGCCGAGATCCTGGACCCGTCGGATCGGCGTTTTCGCTACCCCTTCACCAACTGCACCCACTGCGGGCCGCGCTTCAGCATCATGGACCGACTGCCCTACGACCGCGCCAACACCGCCATGGCGGCGTTTGAGATGTGCGCGCTGTGCCGCGACGAATACGAGCACCCGCGGGACCGGCGATTTCACGCCCAGCCCAACGCGTGCCCTGCTTGCGGCCCCACGCTCGCCCTCCGGGATCGCTTCAACGTCGCGTCGGCGACCGGAGATGACGCCTTGCGTGCGGCGGTAGCCCTGCTGCGGGAGGGCCAGATCGTCGCCGTGAAGGGCATCGGTGGTTTTCACCTGCTCGTGGACGCGACCAACGCCGCAGCAGTGGCGCGTCTTCGTGCCCGCAAGGGCCGCCCAACCAAGCCCTTCGCGGTGATGTTCCGCGACGAGGCCCAACTGGACGCCGCGTGCGCGCCCACCAACGTGGAGCGCGCCGCCGTCTCCGGGTCGCGGGCCCCCATCACGCTGATGCGCCGTCGCGCTGGGCTGCTAGCGCCCGGCGTCGCGCCCGGAACGCCGTGGCTGGGGGCGCTGCTGCCCTACACCCCGCTCCATCACTTGCTGTTGCGTGATCTCGCGGTGGCCGTGGTCGCCACCAGCGGCAACGTCGCTGGCGCGCCGATCTGTACACAGGGGCTGGACGCGATGCAGCGCTTGGGCGATGTGGCCGACGTGTTTTTGGACCACAACCGCGAGATTCGCCGGCCGGTGGAGGACGCGGTGGTGCGGCAGTTCGAGCAAGACGTGTGTGTCTTGCGTCGCGGTCGTGGGATGGCGCCGGCGCGTGTGGCGTCCTGCGCCGACGTCGCCGTTGTGGCCGTCGGCGGCGCGCGCAAGAACGCGGTGTCCGTCTTGCGCGGCGGGGCCGTGATCCTGGGCCCCCATCTCGGCGAACTCGACGCCGACCTGCATGCCCACGCGATGCACGCCGCGGCCATGCAAGATCTGCCGCAGCTGCTCGGGGTCGACCCGCTCATCGTCGCGCACGACATGCACCCCGACTACGCGAGCACACGGAGCGCCCATGCGACTCCGTACCGACGGATCCCGGTGCAGCACCATCACGCCCACGCCGCCACCGTGCTGGCCGAGCGGGGCCTCGAATCGGCCTGCGCTGTCGTATGGGACGGCACTGGCTTCGCCGACGACGGCACCGTCTGGGGCGGCGAATTTCTGCGGGTCACGCGGCATGACTTCGAGCGAATCGCGCACCTGCGCCATTTCCGGCTGGCAGGCGGCGACGCAGCGATTCGCGCCCCAGCGCGCCAGGCCCTAGGTCTGATGGTGGCCTTGGATCAGCCGGCAGCGCTCGCGCGGACCGGCCTCGACGCCGCGACGGAGGCGGCGCTGATTCGCATGCTGCGGAGCGGTCTGAGGGCCCCCCTGACGTCGAGCGCGGGGCGGCTCTTTGACGCTGTGAGCTGGCTGCTCGGGTGCGTCTCTGCGGACACGTCGTTCGAAGGCGAGGCCGCTGGCGCGCTCGAACACGCCGCGGATGGGAAAGATGTCCTGACGCTGCAGCCGCTGCCTGTCCCCACCCTGACGGCTGGTGTCCTCGACTGGGGGCCCATGATCCTGGCGATTTTGCGGCGGCGTCACACAGAATCGAGCGGCGGGCTGAGCGCGCTGTTTCATCACGCCTTGGCGCGGGGCATCGCCGACGTGGTTCAGCAGGAGGGCCAGCTAGACGTGGTGCTGAGCGGGGGCTGTTTTCAGAATCGACGTCTACTCGAGACCGTCGCGGCGTCGCTGCGCGAGGTTGGTCATCGGCCGCATTGGTGTCGTGCCATCCCGCCCAATGACGGCGGGCTCGCCGCGGGTCAGGCCGTGGTCGCAGCGTCGATCTCGTCGATCTCGTCGAGGTAGCGAAACACCTGCGCCGCCGCCTCGGCGTCGATGGTCGCGATGGCGAAACCGACGTGCACCAGCACATAGTCATCCACCACCGCGTCGGGCACGTACGCCAGACACACCTCACGCGTGACGCCACCAAACTGCACCGTGCCCATCCGCAGCGGCGCCTCCCCGTCGATCGCGCGAATCTGTCCGGGCACGGCCAAACACATCAGGCCACCCCGTATCGGAAGTAGGCCGCGCAGGCGCCTTCGCTCGACACCATCGGCGCGCCGAGAGGATGGTCCGGGGTGCAGCCGGCGCCGAACTCCGCGCAGTCAGACGGCCGTGAGTGCCCCCGCATGATCGATCCGGCGATGCAGCGCGCGCTGTCCTCCTCCACCTGCACATCGGTCCAGTCGAAACGTCGGTCCGCGTCGAAGCGGGCATATTTGGCGGCCAACCCAAGCCCGCTCGCGGCGATCGTTCCCATCCCGCGCCAGACCCGGTCGACGACCTCGAAGACGTCCTGCAAGGCCGTAATCGCGGCCTCATTGCCAGCGGGGCGCACAGCGCGTGTGTACTGATTCTCGACCTCAGCGCGGCCCTCCTCAAGCTGACGCAGGCACATGTAGACGCCCTGCAGAATGTCGAGCGGCTCAAAACCGGTGGCGACGATGGGCACGCGATAGGCGCGTGCGATCGGCTCGTACTCCGCCATCCCCATGATCGTGTTGACATGGCCCGCAGCCAGAAAGCCCTGCACCCGGTTGTCGGGATCGGACAGCAAGGCGTCGAGCGCCTGGGGAACCCGCACGTGCGAGACGAGGACCGAGAAGTTCGGCAGCGCCAGCCGCGCCGCCTGCTGGACCGTCATCGCGATGGCCGGGGCCGTGGTCTCAAAACCGACCGCAAAAAAGACCACGTCGCGATCTGGATGCTGCGTCGCGATCTGCAGCGCATCGAGCGGGCTGTAGACGACCCGCACGTCGCCGCCCTCGGCGCGCACCCGCAGGAGATCGGCGTCGCCGGCCGGTACACGCAACATGTCGCCAAAGCTGCAGAGGATGACGTTGGGCCGGCGGGCGAGGTCGAGCGCGCGGCTGATCCGCTCCGCAGGGGTCACACACACCGGACAGCCCGGCCCGTGAACGATCTCGACTTGAGACGGCAACAGCTCGTGGAGTCCATAGCGCACGATGGCGTGGGTTTGCCCGCCGCACACCTCCATGAGCGTCCACTTCTGGCGGACCAGCGCAGCGATCGCGTCAACGTAGCGGCTTGCTGCGCCAGGGTCGCGGTATTCGTCGAGATACTTCATTGTGGCCGCGGCGCTCCTCGGTAGCCATCGTAGGACTACGTTCAGCATCTTAGCCGCCGATGCCGCCGATGCCGCCGATACCGGTGATGCCGCCGATGCCGCCTTCGTCTCTCCGCACCGCACACAGGTCCACGATGAAGCCCACCTACCCAGCCACCCATCCGGCGAACGCCGTCGACCTCGCCGCGATCGATTGGTCGTCGTGGCAACCCGTCGACCGGGCCACGCTGCTCTTTGTCTTTGAACGCGGCGCCGCGGGGGATCGTGTGCTGCTCATCGAGAAGAAGCGCGGGCTGGGCGAAGGCCTGATCAACGCGCCCGGCGGCCGCCTCGATCCCGGAGAAACCGCGGTCGAAGCGGCGATCCGCGAGGTGCAGGAGGAGCTGCGCATCACACCGCTCGCGCCCTACTGGTGCGGCGAGCACTACTTCCAGTTCCGCGACGGCTACAGCATGCACGTGCACGTCTACGCCTCCGATTCCTATGAAGGCACGCCCACGGAGACACCGGAGGCCGTGCCGCGGTGGACGCCCTGCGACGCCATCCCCTACGAGCGGATGTGGGCCGATGACGCGCATTGGATCCCGCTCCTGCTGGCAGGGGAGCGCTTCTCGGGGCGGTACCTCTTTGACGGGCAGGCCATGGTCGACTTCGCCATCGAGGTGCTCGATCCCGACGCCTCAGCGCGCGGTTGACGCCACTGGCAGCGCGCGTCGCCCGAGCGCGAGGCAGCGCGCGGCCTCCGCGGGCCGTCCGGCCTTCTTGAGCTGTTGCGCCGCCAGCAAAAACGCCTGCGCCGAGCGCCGCGGCCGC
>CALENB010000551.1 GCA_937910235.1 uncultured Myxococcales bacterium
GCTTCGTGAACTGTCCCTCTCGGGATGCACGTGGAGCGCTGGACTCCGTGTGCGCAGCAGGGGTGTTCCCCGCTTGGAGGGGCTTTCTAGTGGAGCGTGACTCCAGGGTCAAGCGATTTTCCGACCGTTCGCCACCGTTTGTGGATCTTTCTTTCAGTGCCGTAGTTTCCAACGGTTTTTTTTCGCTGGGCTCCTGCCAAAGACAGCACTGCGCGGCCTTCTGGCCCGAACGGAGAGGTACCGGGGACCGGAATCGAACCGGCACGAGGCCAGGCCTCGAGGGAGTTTAAGTCCCTTGCGTCTACCAATTTCGCCACCCCGGCGAGGAGCGCAGTGTGACAGGCTCGGATCTCGGGGTCGAGTCCCGGCCCAGGCCCTCACGACGGCGCCGAAGTGGTCAGCGCTCGTCCGTGCGCGTGCCAGCTAGTTCGGAGTCGGGCTCGCCTTGTTCTGATTCGCCTGGTTGAAGCCAAGCTGCCCAGTTGAGCCTGAGTACACCCCGTTGCTGAACTCCATCACGTAGCCGCCGCAGTGGTTGGAACCCTGGGCCTTGTAGACCTTGATGTAGAACCAAGCCGAGTCATCGTTACACCAGGTCTTCGCGTACCCGTAGCCGAGAGAGTTGTAGGGCATGTAGATGTCGCCGGCAGGCCCTGGGTTCATCTGACTCTTCCACATCCCGTAGGGCCCTGCCTTGCCGTTCCCGGGTCCGTAGTTATAGCCAGGTCGCGTGCTCCAGCCCGAGTAGGACGTCGTGCAGTTGCACTCACCATACTCGGAGTCGTAGGAGGAGTAGGTGTTCCTTGTGTAGGCCTTGAAGCGCGTGAACCAGTTGAAGTCCTCCTGGCCACAGCAGACGTTGTTGTCGTACTTCTTCAGGCTTGTCGGGTTGCCGTGGACACCATGCGATGCCTTCCAATAGTCCGGAGAGGACGCCGCGGTCGGGCAGCCGCCACGCCACACGCTGAAGCGGTAGCGATTGCTGGGGTTCTTGATGAACCGGAACCGGACTCGGAAGTTGTCGCAGGCCGACGTACCCGAGTCGGTCAGGTCCTGTGCGTACACCTTGAACCAGTCGATGTCGGCCTTCTCAACCATCATACCGGCGAACAACTCGTAGCTACCACCCGTCTTGTCGGACATCGTCCCGCCGATCTGAACGGCGGTTTCACATGTGTCGTTCGGCTCGAATGTGTCCTTGCCGTTGCACTCACAGCCATCCGCCATCGTGTTGTTGAGGTCGTAGAAACCCGTCGAACAGCCCTGGTTGATGCACTTGCCTGCGATACACTTCGCCGTCGCGTTCTTCGCCGGCTCCGTGCAGAAGGAGCTCGCGTTCTCGTCGATGATGCCATTGCAGTTATCGTCGATGTTGTTGCAGAGCTCCGCCACGCCGGGATTGCGGCTCTTGTAGCCGTCTTGGCAGTCGCCACCGCCCTTCGGACAGATCTTTGGCTTGCCGATCGTCAGCATCTTGTCGGTGCACCAGTCGTCTCCGTCGGCATCGCAGCCCTCGTCGACGGCGCCGTTGCAGTTGTTGTCCTTGTCGTCACAGGTCTCCGTGCCCATCGGCTTGCAGTCCTGGCAATTGTCGTCGCAGTCGCCGTAGGTCTGCGTGCTGTAGAGCCCAGTCTTCTTGCAGAGGCATTTCGAGCTGTTCTGCACACCGTAGCCATCGACGTCGCCGTCGTAGTACCACTTGGTGCAGCCAGCTGAGTTCTCTGGGTCGATGACGCCGTCGCAATTGTTGTCCTTGCCGTCGCAGATCTCGCTGGAGCCTGGATTCTTCGTCTTGTTGGCATCGTCGCAGTCGCCGCCACCCTTCGTGCAGACCTTGGGCGCGCCGACGACGCCCTTGTCGATCGCACAGTAGCCGTCGCCATCGACATCACACTTCTCGTCGACCGTTCCGTCGCAGTTGTTATCGAAGTCGTCACAGGTCTCAACGGCTTGCGGGTTCACGTTCGACTGCTTGTCGTTGCAGTCGTCGCCCGTCGTGCACTCACTCTTCACCAAGTCATAGCAGTCAATGTACGAGGATGTCGCAGACGTGCAGTACTTCTTGTTGTCGCGAATGAAGCTCTGGTAGTTGGCCATCGAGGCCTGAAACTGCACGCCGGTGTAGGCGCCATTGCTGATCTTGTAGCCTCGCACCCAGCGGTCGGTGCCGCCTCGGTACAGCACGTCGTTGTGTACAACCAGGCCGCCATAGAGGGTGCCGCCCCATGTTCCGGTCATCGAGAACGTGCGCGCTGTCGAGCCGTTGCTCTTGTTGAACACGTAGACCGTCTTGCTGTTGTACGCCATGCCATAGACGTAGTTTGTGTCACTAGCCACACCGCCTGTGTCGTAGCCGACGCTGCCGGATTGCCACACTTGCGAGCTGCTCACGCCGCTCTTCTTGTAGACGCGATACTGGTGATGGCTGCCGCTGTAGTAGTGGTCGGTCTTGTTGTCCCCGGCCAGATCCATCGAGTAGTACGTACCTGTACCAAAGCCGCCGAGGTACTTGAAGTCCGTGCCATAGCGGTAAATGGTCGTGCTGCTACTCCAGTTCGAGAACCAGTACTCCTTGCGGAACTCGTGGTAGGTCGCACCGTAGTTGCTCACGCTGTGGTTGACGTTGAGGCGCGCGCCGTCCCATGTAGGGGTGGTCGGCGTGGTCACCGTGCAATTAGCCGTCGCGACCAGCCCTGTCTTGGGGCAGGCGTAGGTGCTGAACAGCGGCTTGGACTTGTCGCAGTATCCGTCCTTGTCGGAGTCGCACTCCTCGTCGATGGTGCCATTGCAGTTGTTGTCGACCCCGTCGCAGACCTCAGCACCCTGCGACGGGTACTTCGATGCGTTGGTGTCATCGCAGTCGCCCGACTTCGCGGCCGAGTACTTCGTGCATGACTCGTCGGTGATGCTGAAGTTGTCGATCACCAGCCCCAAACCCTTGTTGTTCAGGTTGTTCACGGTGTTGAAGTAGAACTCGACCTGAATCTCCTTGCCCGCGAACTCCTTCATGTCAACGTCCACGTGATGCCACTGGTTGGCGACAGCGCTGGAGGCGCTCGCGCCAAGCACGTAGACCTCAAGCTCCGCGACGGACCAGCTGTTGGTGCCCGCGAGCCAGCTACGACACGAAGAGTTACCGTAGCTCGCGCCCGACTGACAGCGATATGTGTAGCCCAAGTTGCTGGAACCACTCGTCATGCTGCTTTGGTGGTACATATCGTGACCGCCGCCCCAAGTGGGCCCGTAGCTGCTGCTGTTGTACGTTCCATACTGCGGGTATCGGTAGTAGCTGTGCTTGGTGTTTCGTGTCACGGAGTACAGCCAGGCCGTGCTGGTGTTCACATAGCCGGCGGTCGACCACGAGTTGTTGTTGTAGCCGCCGAAGATGTAGCCGTTGGTCGCCTTGACCACGGTCATCGTGGCGCCCTTGCCGTTGCAGAGGCTGTGGAACGTCGACGAGCTGTTGCCGTTGACGCTCTTCTGGTAGCACAGCGTCCAGTTCTGGTTCGGGTTGCCGTAGAAGCCGTTGATCTTATTCATATCGCCGACGTTCAAGATCTTCGAGTCCTTGAAGGTCGCCCCAGCGCCGTCTTTCTTGCTCCAGATGGTCTTGAGGTACTTGCCTGCCTCGTAGACACGCACGGCGAAGGTGTCTTCTGTGGTCGCCGCGTTCACGCCGAGATACGCCGAGAACTTCAGGGACGTCTTGCCGGACGGCGGGACTTTGAACTTCGACGATGTCGCCGTGCCAGCCGTCGCGCCGAAGTCGAAGCTATTGAGCTTCTTGTCGCCGTAGTACAGCGCACCCTGCCCGCCCGCCGCGTAGGTCGCGTCGAGAGAGTGCTGCCAGCCCTGCGTGCCGGTGTAGTCGACACAGCTCGTTGGTGTCGTCTGCGTCCCGGCAGCGCACGTCTTCAGCGACCAGCCGACCAACTTCTTCTCGAAGTTCTCGCTGTACGGCGAAGAACCACAGGTGACACCTGGGCACTGGCACTGGAAGCTGCTGGTGCCAAACCCGTCGCCGTCGTCATCGTAGAACAGATTGACGCAGCCGGCAGCGTTGATGGCTGTGAGCACGCCGTCGCAGTTGTCGTCATACGGCGTCGCGCAGCTCTCAGCGGCTGCGGGATTAATGTTCTTGTTGTAGTCGTCACAGTCACCGCCGCCCTTCACGCACACCGCCGGACCGCCGATGGTGACCATGTTCTGATCACAGTAGCCGTCACCGTCGTCGTCGCAGCCTTCATCCACGACGCCGTTGCAGTTGTTGTCCTTGCCGTCGCACAGCTCCGGGCTCGTCGGGTTCTGGGCCGCGTCTGTATCCGCGCAATCGTCGCCCTTGCCGTACTGTGCCGCCGTGAGCGGGCGCTTGCAGACGTAGCAGCTGAGCTTCGTCGCGTTCGGCGCGTCATACCAAGCGCCAAGGTAGTCCGAATACACGTAATCCTGGCCGTTAGAGACGCCCACGGCGTCCAAGACGTACACCTCAACGTCGACCGCGGTGAAGCTCGACCCAGAGCCGCCGTGCAGCCAGCCGTAACACTGGCTTGAGCCGTAGCCGTACCCGGTTGGGCACTCATAGCCGTGGCCGAGCCCGGTGGAGCCCGACACCATCGCGCTTGGCACGTGCAGATCGTGGCCGCCGCCCCAGGTGGGGCCGTAGCTTGAGCCGTTGTAGGTGCCGTACTCCGGATACCGGTAGTTCTTGTGCTTCGTGTTGCGGGTGAGGGAGTACAGCCATGACGTGTTGTGGTTGTCGTAGCTGCCGTTGTACCAGGACTTCGCGTTGAAGCCACCGAACACGTAGCCGTTGTTCGCTTTGATGACGGTGATGCTCGCGCCCTTGCCGTTGCACTGGTTGTGGAAGGTGGTGGCGCTCGCGCCGTGTTTCGACTTGCTGTAGCACAGCTTCCAACCCTGATTTGCCTTGCCATACCAGTTGTTGAGCTGGCTCATCTGGGAGGTTGTGAGCAGGGACCCGCCCGTGAAACTGCCGAGGATCGTCTTCGAGGTCGGCTCGCCGGTCTTCCAGTTCTTGTAGACCTGCGGCGTACCATCGGTCCAGCGGAACACGCCTTCGGAAGCCGCGTCGGTGTAGCCAAGCCAGTAGCTGATGTTTCCGCAGGCGGACTGCGCGGTCTGCCCGAGCAGCGTCGCCTCGGCCTTGTTGGCAGCGCTAGCCAGGTGGCCGCCCCATGCATCACAAGCGGCCTCGGCTTGCGTCCATGTCGTGCCACTGTTGACGGCCTTGTAGCAGTTGCCGCCGACCTCACTACCGTCGCACGTCTGTTGCGATTTCGGGCAGGTCGCCTTGGCGCCGGCGTCGGTCACGATCATGTCGGTGTCGCAGTAGCCGTCGCCGTCGTCGTCACAGCCTTCATCAACGCTTGGGTTGTTCACGTCGTAGATCGCGTAGCAGTAGACCTGGCCGACCGCGCCGGTAGAGGCGCAGAGCTCCGTTCCGTTGAACGCGAGCGCCCGGGGGCTGAGCGCCATCGTGTAGGAGACGCCATCGAACGCATGGGTGGTCAAGTCGTAGCGATACGTGTTGCCGCTCGAGTCGACGCGCCACAGCTTGCCGTTCTCCACGGCCAGCCCGCCGTACAGGTTGTTGCCGCTGAACGAGCCCGTGAGCGCGAAAGTCTCTGCGGTCTGCCCGTTCGTCTTGCTCAGCTTCCACACGGTGGTGCCGCTATAGCTCATCGCGTAGACGTAGTTCTCGTCGGCCGCGACGCTGGTCATGTACGAACTCAAGGGCGGCGCCGTCCACGTGACCGTGCTGGTCTTGCCCTTCATCTTGCGGATGAGAGAGGAGCTGCTGCTCGAGGTGTACTGAGCGGTGTAGTAGTAGTCGGCCGACTTGTCGCCCCACAGCTGCCATGTCGAGCTGAGCTTCGAATCGAACTTGCCGAGCGGCGTCTGATTGATGCCATAGCGCCACACCCAGCCGCCGGCCCACTCTGGGAACCAGTACTCGTTGTGGAAGGCGTGGAAGCCACCGCCGTTGCTCTTGACGTCCATGCCGAGCGGCCGGCCCGTGAAGTCCACGTGCGCCGCAGGGATCTTGTGGCAATAGATGGGAGCCGCCGTCGCGCTGGAGCCGTAGCAGATCTCGGTGCCGTTGTTGGCTGACGAGTAGGGGGCGACCGGGATCTGCCACATCACCCCATCGGAGACGCCGGTGGCCAGATCGTAGCCATACACCCAACGATCCGTCGTGGCACGGTAGAGCTTGCTGCCCTGGACGGAGAGGCCGCCATACATCGCCGAGCCAGAGAAGTCGCCCGACAAGTTGAAGGTGCTCACCAAGGCACCGTTGGTCTTATCGAGACGGTAGATTGTCGCGCTGTTGTACCGGCCCGCGTAGACGTGGGAGTCCCCGACCGCGACGCCGCTCACGTAGGTGGTGAAGTACGGGCTCGTCCACTTCAGCGTGCTCGTGCCGCCCACGACCTTGTAGATGCGGGAGTACTTAGAGCTGCTGCTGTACCGCGCGGCGTACACTTCGTTCCCGGCTTTCTCGGCGCTCAGCTGGTACACCGAGGTGAATCCAATGTCGAAGCTGCCGGTGTTCTTGAACGACAAGTCGTAGCGATGGACGATCGAAGTGCCGTTCTGCGGGTACCAGTACTCGTTGTAGTAGGGGTGGAAGCCGCCACCGTAGCTGTGGGTCACCGGGCCCAATCGCGCTGGGATCAGCTTGGTCGTGTCCGTCGGAAGGGTGATGCAGGTCGCCGGCGAGGAGCTTGAGCTCGTACCGAAACACATCTCTTTGCCGTCGGTAGCGGACGAATAGGGGTACGAGATGCCGCTCGTCAGCGATGCGCCGGTGTAGTTGCCGCTGCCGATCTCGAACTGGTAGACGCTCTGATCGTAGCCGGTCCGCCACAGCGTATCGCCCGTGATCATGAACCCGCCATACGAAGTCGGCAGCGCAGGGTAGTTCTTGAACGTGAAGTCCTTGCTGCTGTCGCGCGCGCCAGTGGTGCGGCTCAGCGCGTACACATAGTTGCTGCTGTAGTTCATGACGTAGACGTTGTCTTTGTGCACACCCACCCCAGAGAGGTAGTAGTTCAGCGTGGACTTGCTGCGCGTCGTCCAGACCTCCGAATTCGTGATGCCCTTGTACTTCGTCACATACGAGTAGTACGAGCTTGAGCTGCCGTACCAACGCGCCAGATAGTAGGTGTCTTCGCCCGGATCACCGGCCACCTGTGTCATGGAGCTCATGCCGGAGTTGTGCGCGCCGATGTACTTTTTGGCCGTATCGTAGCGATAGATGGTCGTGCTGGACCACTGCGGGTACCACCACTCTTTCCGGAAGGGATGATAGCCACCACCGAAGTAGTTGGTGTTCATTGACGTGTAAACGGTCGACTTGGTCGTGCCGTACGCGTCCAGGTCGTAGCAGTACGGCAGCTCTAGGCCCGTGCTGTTGATGCACAGCTGCGTGCCCGTGTAGGCGACGCCGTAGGGCTGCGTCGCCACCTTGAAGCGGAGACCGGCAAACGCGCCGTTGGTCAGGCTGTGCGTCGAGACATCGACAGCGGCCGAGGTGCGGTACAGCAGGTTATTGTGGATCGCGATGCCGCCGTAGTTCGTGCTCGTCGAGGTGCCGCTGCAGTTGAACTCCTTGGACGAGACACGCACGCCGTTGGACCGGTTGAACACGTAGATGTAGTTGCTGTTGTACGGCCCGGCGTAGACGTAATCGCCGTTCACCGCGACGCCAGTCAGGTAGTTGATCTGGGTGTTGCCGGTCCAGACGACCGAGGAGCTCATGCCCTTCATCTTACGCACCCGAGCGATCGAGCTGGTCGTGCTGTACTGGGCGATGTAGTAGTTGTCCTCGTCTGTGTCCGACGTCAGGCCACGAATGTAGGCTTGGCCGGTCTGGAAGCTACCGATCTCCTTGTGGTCCGATCCGTAGCGATAAATCGACGTGTTGCCGCCCGTGTACTCGGGATACCACCACTCTTTGCGCTGGAGGTGGTAGCCACCGCCATAGCTCTTCGGATCAACGCCGACCACAGCCGGGTCGTAGGTCGTCGCCGAAGAAGGCGCCTTGTAGCAAAATGGCAGGCCGCTGGTGCTGCTGTAGCACAACTCCGTGCCGTTGTAGGCCGAGCCATAGACGTAGGGCGTGACCCGGAACTTCATGCCGTCGTGCTTGCCGGTCGCCAGATCGTAGCGGTACACGTTGCGGTTGCTGTACGTCGCGCGAAACAGCTTGGTGCCGATGACGGCCAGGCCGCCGTAGGTGTACTGAGAGTCGTAGTCGCCCGAGAGCGCAAAGGTCTTCAGGAGGGCGCCCGTCGCCTTGTTTAGCTGATACACCGTGCTTGAGTTGTACCGCATGGCGTACACGGCCTTGTCGTCCGCCGCCACGCCGCTCATGTAGGTGGTGACGTACTGGTTCCACACCTGCGTCGCGCTCTTGTTCTTGAGCTTGTAGACACGACTGGTAGTGGACGATGACGTGTGACGCACGGCGTAGTAGTCGTCTTCATCGGCCGGTCCCCAGATCTGCTGAACGCTGCTCAAGCCGTTCGCAAACGTACCCAAGTAGCTGTTGTCGACCCCGTAGCGATGCACCGTGCCGCCCGACCACTCTGGGTACCAGTACTCCTTGTGCTTGAGGTGGAAGCCGCCGCCCTGGCCCTTCGGATCGACGCCGATGACCCGCTGCATGAACGACCCGTCGGTTGGGACGTTGTAGCAGTAGACGTTGCTGCTGCCGTCGCTGACGCAGACGTCTTTACCGTTGTACGCGGTGGTGTAGACCGTCGGCGCGACCTGGAAGCTGAAGCCGTCATAGACACCCGTGGTGATGTCATAGCGGTAGAACGTTCGGTCACTGTAGTTCGCGCGGAAGAGCTTGCCGCCGGCCGCGAAGAAGCTGCCGTAGGTGTACCCACCCGACCAGTAGCTCAGGTTGAACTGCTTGAGCTTGCTGCCGGTGCCGCGGTTGAAGACGTACACCGTGCTGCCGTTGTAGTTCATGGCGTAGACGCCGTTGGCATCCGCCGTGACGCCCGTCATGTAGGTCGTCTGGTAGGGGGCCGTCCAAATGAGCGTCGATGTGATGCCCTGGTGCTTGCGTACCCGGTCGTACGTCGAGCTGCCGGTGTAGCGACCGGTGTAGTACGTGTCCTCAAGCGGATCGCCCGCGATCCCCATGTGGCTGCCCTGACCGGTGCTGTGGCTGCCCTTCTGCACGTAGTCGTCGCCGTAGCGGTACACCGTCGCGCCTGACCAGCTCGGGTACCAGTACTCTTTGCGGAACAGGTGGTACATGCCGCCATACGAGTAGGTGTTCATGGTGATCGGCGCACCCTTGTACTGAGCGCCAACGAATGACTTGTAGTCGCAGTCGTTGTTCTTTCCGTCGCAGGTCTCGGTCGCGCCGGGGTGGATCTTCGCGTCCGTCTCATCACAGTCGCCGCCACGAGTCGCGGTGAACTTGTTCTGCTGCTGGCAGAAGCATCCGCCGGTGCCGTTGCCGTAGCCGTCGCCGTCTGTGTCCTCGAAGAACGTCACGCAGTTGAGCGCGTTTTTCTCGTTCAGCAGTCCGTTGCAGTTGTCGTCGAACGTCGTTGAACAGTCTTCCTGCGCTCCCGGGTGCACCGTCGAATCCGTGTCGTTGCAGTCGTTACCCCCGTTCGGGCACCCCTTGCTGGCCGACACGTTGCCCGTGCAGTAGCCGTCGCCGTCCCCGTCAACACACGTCTCGTCGGCGCCGCCAGCGCAGTTATCATCGATGCCATTGCACTCTTCCGGAGCGCCTGGGTAGATCTTGTCGTTGTTGTCGTTGCAGTCGCCGACCCCCTTCACGCAGACCTTCGGCGTCCCGATGACGCTCTTGGCGTTGGTGCAGTACCCGTCACCGTCGATGTCGCACTTCTCGTCGATGACCCCGTCGCAGTTGTTGTCAGCATCGTCGCAGATCTCGCTTTTACCCGGGTTCACCAACGCGTTGGCGTCGTCGCAGTCGTTGAGGCCCTTGTTGCACACGGCCGGCGTGCCAACGACGGTTTTGTTCTTGTCGCAGTAGCCGTCGTTGTCAGCGTCGCACTCGTTGTCCGCCGTGCCGTCGCAATCCTGGTCGATGTTGTCGCAGATCTCCGTCACGCCAGGATGAACCGTCGACTTCGAATCGTCGCAGTCACCGCCGCCGTTCGGGCACACACCAGGCTGTCCGATTGTGACCATGTTGGCGTCGCACCACTTGTCGCCATCGTCGTCGCAGCCTTCATCCGAGCCGCCCTTGCAGTTGTTGTCCTTGCCGTCGCAAATCTCGGTTTTGCCGGGGTTCACGGTGCTGTCGGACTCGTTGCAGTCGCCGGCCAGCGGCGTCACGTAGACGCCTTCAGCCACACACAAACACGCCGCGGAGCTGCCGCCGTAGCCGTCCTTGTCGTTGTCCTTGTAGAAGTTCTTGCAGTTGGTGGCGCCGGGGTCGTTCTGCGTTCCGTTGCAGTTGTTGTCGATACCGTCGCCACACACTTCCTTCGCCGCCGGATTGGTCGTCGCTTTGGTGTCGTCACAATCGCCGAGCTTCTTCGTGTCCGTGATCTTGTACGCGCCGCTTGGCGTGCAGAGGCACTGCGCCAGGGACACAGCCCAGCCGTCACCGTCACCGTCATGGTAGAACTTGGTGCAGCCAGTCGCGTTGATACCGTTTAGGTCGTTGTCACAGTTCTCGTCGACCGTGTTGCCGCAGATCTCGGTCGCGCCGGGGTTGATGCCGGCGTTGCTGTCGTTGCAGTCGCCGCCGCCCTTCGGGCAGATCGACGGCGTACCGATCGTGGTCATGGACCCGTCGCAGTAGCCGTCCTTGTCGGTGTCACACCCCTCATCGACCGCGCCATCGCAGTTGTTGTCGACACCGTCACAGAGCTCGATGACCGCCGGGTTGATGAGCTTGTTCGAGTCGTTGCAATCACCACCCTTCGTGCCTGTCAGCGTGCCTTCAGCGATGCACAGGCACTTCGTCGCGCCGTTCTTGTCGGTGAACGTGTCGCCGTCCGCGTCGACACCAAAGCTCTTACAGCCGGTCGCGTTCTCGTCGTTCGTCGAACCCGAGCAGTCATCGTCCTTTGTGGTCGCGCAGTCTTCCTTCATGCCCGGATTCACGAGCTTATCGTCGTCCTTGCAGTCCTTTCCGCCCTTCGTGCACGTCGTCGGCGTGCCGACCGTCGTCAACCCGGCGTCGCAGTAGTCGTCGCCGTCGTCGTCGCAGCCTTCGTCGCTGGACCCGTTGCAGTTGTTATCGAGATCGTCGCACCACTCAGGGTGGCCGGGGTTGATCTGCGCCTTGTTGTCGTCGCAGTCCTTGCCGCCCTTCACGCAGACGTTCGGGAAGCCAATGGTCGTCATGTTGGCGTCGCAATACTCGTCGCCGTCATCATTGCAGCCCGTGTCGACCTTGCTGTCGCAGTCGTTGTCGATGTCGTCGCACACCTCAGGTTTGCCCGGATTCACCGCAGCCTGCAGGTCATTGCAGTCGCCAACCTTGGTCGCCGTGTAGCTGTCAGCGGCCACGCAGAGGCACTGCTTCACATTAGCGAGGCCGTAGCCGTCGTTGTCCTGGTCGAGATAGAACACCTTACAGTTGGTCGCATCGGGGTCGTTCTGAGATCCGTCGCAATCATCGTCCTTGCCGTTCGCGCAGATCTCCGTCTTCCCCGG
>CALENB010000552.1 GCA_937910235.1 uncultured Myxococcales bacterium
CCGCGCCGCAGACCACGCCGCGTGACCCGCGCGCCGCAGCGCATCGCCCGCCGCCGCTGCGCGCCCTGCCGCCGCGTGCAGCTGGCCGACGCCGAGCAGCGCGTCGCTCAACCCCGCCTCATCCTGCGCCGTCGCGTAGTGCGCCGCGGCCTGCGTCAGCAGCGCCATCGCCTCGGCAGCCTGGCCCACCCGCGTCGCGAGTCGGCCGCGATTGTAGGCCAGCAGCGCGATTGGCGCCGGTTTCGTGCAGCGGGTCGCCGCCGCCGCGGCATACTTCGCCTGCGCCCCGGCGTGGTCATTCGCCTGCGCCAGCAGCGCGCCGAGCCCGGCCAACGCTTCGACGCGCACACAACCGGCGGCGCCGTGTCCTGCGCGTGTCAACGCCACCGTCGCCGCGGTCGCGTCGCCGGTCTCAGCCAGGCAGCGCCCGAGCGCCAACTGTACGAGGCGCAGCCCGTGGTCGTCGCCTCGCTGCCTGCGAATCGCCGCGCTCTCGCGCAGCCGCGGCAGCGCGAGCCGGCAGCGGCCAAGGGCTGACAGAGCGACCCCTTGGCGCAACAGCAATCTGCTCACCACCACCTGGTCGTCTTGCGCCCGAGCGAGGCCGACGGCGTACTCGTAGCGCCGCGCCGCGACGCCATACCGGCCCATGCGAAACGCGTCGTCTGCGTCACGCTCGTGGCGCAACTCCAGGGTGCTGCGGGTGGCCGGCGGCGCAGCGCTGCACCCGACCGCCAGCCCCGCTGCGACCGGCCCCGCTGCGACCAGCCCCGGCGCGACGAGGCAGGCCGCGGCGGCGCGCGCTGGTCCGCGCAGCCCGTGAAACCAGCGTCGCAGCGCCCTCATGGCGTCGCCTCAAGCAACTTGCGCAGCTCGGCCTCATCTGGGACCGGGGGCGCGTCACGCAGGCCCCGCCCCGGCAACGGCAGCGGCGTCGTAGCCGGGCGCAGCGTGCCACTGAGGAGCCAGTGCCGCTCTGCCGCGCCCATCACCGACCGCGTCTCCAGCAGGACATCATCGACCTGCGCCATCAACCCCGGCACCTTTGGCGCGATGCGCTTCAGCTCTGTGGTGATCGTGACCAGATCCGCCAGCGCCTTCTGCCCGCTCTTCATCAGCGCCGGCAGATGATTCAGCGCCGCGCCGGCCTGCCCCACCGCCTTGCCCGTCTGGCCCAGCAGCTTGTCCGCGCCGGCGGCGACACGATCCGCCGTCACCAGCGTTCGCTCCATGCTCACCGCCGCGGACTGCACCCGCACGATCAGGTCCACCACCTGCCGCACCAGCGCTGGATCCCCGACCATCCGGGCCATCAGCCCTTTGCCCGTGTCGATCTTGGTCAACACGGTGTCGGTGTGGGCGATGAGCTTGTCGGCGCTGGTCATCACGGTGTCGATGCGATCGAGCAGCGCGGTCATTCGCTTGGTGAGCTGCGGCAGGTCGGTCTCCGGCGCGACCACGTCGAGGACGGCGTTCAACCGGCGCGTCAGCTTCTCAACCTGCACCAACGTCGGCCGCAGCGTGAGGCGCGTGTCGGCGAGCACATCCGTCGCCAGTTGCAGCAGGTCTTCCGCCGCGCGACCCTTCAGGACGCCGCCGACGCCGATTGGCTCGGGGCTGTGACCGCCTTTGAGCTCGATGAAGGGCTGCCCGGGGAGGCCCGCAAGCGGCGTATACAACACGGCCACTGAGTCGCGGTGGACGGCCTTGCGGTGCCGCGTGCCGAGGGCGACGTGGGCGACGACGCGGCTGTGGTCGTCGTACACCGAGCGCACCACGTGCCCCACCACCTGGCTGCGAATGCGCACCTCCATGTCCTCGCTAATCAGCGCGATGCTGCCGGAGTCGAACTGGATCTGACACGGAAACGTCGTCTCAAACCACCGCTGACTCCGCGCCATCAGCGCGACGGCGATAAACACCGTGGCTACAGCGCCGAGCACAAAGAACCCGACGATCTCGTTCTGATAGCGCAGCTTGAACGGCTGGCTCATGCGGCCTCATCGTGCTGCAAGGGCAAATGAGTCCCACCGCTGCGCAGCGCGAGCGAAGGACGGCTGGAGGCGGCGAGCATGGCGGCGCCGTGGCGTGAGCGCAACGCGGCGAGACGGGACCACAGCGTGGCCGCCGCGTCGTCATCCAACCCGAAGTCCGGCTCGTCGAGGATCAGCAGCGCCGGGTGCGGCAGCCAAGCCCGGCCGATGGCGATGAGGTGGCGCTCATGGTGGTTCGCTGTCGCCAGACCGCGTCCGCGTAGATCGCCGATCCCGAGCTGCTCGCAGACCTCGCGTGCGCGTTCCTCGATCTGAGCGCGCGTCGCGGCGTCGTGGTAGCGCCAGAGCAGGGTGAGGTTGTCGTGTAGGTTCAGATTGGAGAGCAGCCCGCCGGTGAGCGGCACAAAACCGACCCGCCGCCGGAGCGCGAGCAGGGCCTGCGGCGAGAGGTTGGAGACCGTCTCGCCGAGGCAGACGACCTCGCCGCTCGTGCGCGGCTGCGCGCCGATGGCAGCGCGCAGGGCCGGGCTTTTTCCCTTGCCGGATGCGGCCGACAGCACGACGAGGTCGCCGGGGCGGAGCTCGAAATGCAGCGGGGCGAAGAGCGGACCTTGCAGGCGTGGCAGCGCGACGCTGACGCCATTGTACCGCAGCACGGCATCACACCCGGACAGTGGGCTCGTCATGAATCCGTCTCACTCAAGCTAGGTAGAGCATCGCTGATACGGCGACGTTCCAGAGAAATAGCGCGCTCATAGCTCGCACAGTGCCACGGGTGACGGCGCGGGGCACGTCCGTCACGTGGGGGCCGGCGGACATGCCCTCGTAACAAGCGATCCCGGCGATCATCAGGCCCGGCACGAAGGTCTTGGCAAAAAATGCGACGAGGTCGCGCCACGACATTTGCCGCATCAACAAGTTGAGGAACTCGCCGGCCTCCGTGTCGCCCGACACCAGCAGCGAGCCGGCCAGCAAGCCCGTGCCGACGGCGACCACCAAGAAAAACAGGGCGACGAGCACCACGCTCACCCCCATGCCAAACACCCGCGGCACGACGAGATACTCAAAGGGATCGATGCCAGCGTGGTCCAGCGCGTCGATCTCGCCGCCCACCTGCATGTTGCCCATCTCGACGACCATCGCGGTGCCGCTGCGGCCGATGAGGATCATCGCGGAGACCAGCGGCCCTAGCTCGCGCACCACGACCAACACCAAGAGCTTACCCACCATGTCGGGGCTGCCGGAGAGGTGCATCTGCGCCTGCACAATCACGCTGCCACCGACCAGCACCGCCAGCATCGCCGCGAACGGGATCGCCTCCACAGCCGTGAACAACACCTGTCGCGTCAGCACCGCACGGGTGAGGGGCCGCACCCCGCCCCAACCCACGGTCAAGCGCAGCACAGCGTGCCCGACTAGCGTCGCGATTTGCAGCACATAGCTCGCCAGCCAGCGCGTTCGCGCACCTACGCCGGCGACCAGGAGGCGGGGAATGTGCAGGACAGCAGACATGGTCCGACGGTGTATCACACCCGCCGTTGGCTTTTTCATGGCTCAGTCTCGGAGTTCATGCGATCGTGTTGTCGATGTAGTCGCTGCAAAGCGTTGCGGTATCCGAGTTTTGGGGGTCCTCGCCATGCGCCACTCGCGCTCTGTGCAGTCGTCGGTCGGCGCGCTCATCCTGATCCTCGCGCTCGCGAGCCCTGCGCTGCTCGCCGCGCCAGGCGATCGCCCAGAGGGCCGCGTGCTCGTGCAGGCCCAGACGCTCCAGCAGACGATGTTTCGCCACATGGTGCCAGCGACGCGTGCGTTGGACCGTGCCCACGCCGGCACCGCCGCGTGGTGGCTCGCCCGCCGCGACGCAGGCACACACTGGTTGATGTACTTGGAAGGGCTCCGCCGCCTCGATCTACCGCCCGGGCAGCTGCGGGCCCTGACTTGGGCGCCGCGGGGAGCGTTACGCCGGTTCGACGACGCGCTCCGCGCCGCCAATACGCTGGCGTGGACGGGGGCGTTTGTGCGCCGGCCACAGTCGGCGGTGATGCACCTGCCCGCCAACCCGAAGCTCCTGCCCAAACCCGGCGGTCGCGTGCGGTTCTCGGGGCGGAGCGTCGACGGTTCAGAGGTGCTGGTCGTCGACACCGAGGCGTGCGCTGGCGACGAGCGCACCACGGCCGTGCTGATGTCGCCGAATCCAGGCGTTGGTGGCAAACGGCTCGACGTCCAGCGCACCGGGATGGCGCTGCGGGGCGGTAAATCCGGCGAACCAGGGCAGACCTGGCTCGACCTGCGCGCGCGCAACGAGAAGCGCGGTTTTGGGCGTCAGCCCTTCATTCGGCAGTCGACTGGGTTGGTGGACTTGGCCGGCCGCAAAGCGACGTACCGCGGCCCGGGTGCCCGGCGGGAGGTGGTGTTGCCGGCGCCGCCGACGCTCAAGCACCTGCCGTGGCGGCAGCGCGAGTGTTGCGCGTGGCGGGTCGACACTGTGCTGGTGGACGCCGGCAGCGGTCGGGTGTTTGCCGCGTTGACGGAGCGATGCCGGTGGAACGCCATCCAGGGCGACGCGTGTTTTGATCCGGCGCTGGAGAACGAGGCGTACGCCAACCAGCACTGCCGCCTGCGCGAGTTGAAGTGGGTGCGTTTTGGCAAGGTGATGCGGACCGATCAGCTGTTTGAGCGACCCGACGCGAGTCGTCCCCTCAACCCGCTGTGGCGTCTACCGCGCGCCGGCGACCACGAGCCACACAAGGCCGACGCCCAGGTGCCGCTGCTGGCGGTAGAGCGCCAGAAACGTCGAAGGCGCTCGCTCTAGCGCCGCAGCTACCGCGGCCCCATGCCAACGGCTTGGCGCAGGTCAAACACCGCTACAGCCCTCTGAATCCGGCCTTGCAGCACGCTCAGGCGCGCCTCCACGACGCGATCTTCGAGGTCCTTCAACTCCAGCTCCGTGTTGCTCCCTGCCGACAGCCCCACCTTCGCGTCTTTCACGGCTTGTTCACTGACCGAGAGCGCCAGCTGCGCCGCGAGCACGTCACGCTCCAGGCTGGCGATGCGCCGCAGCGTGCCCCGCACCTCGGCGCCGACCTGAGCGCGCTGCCGGCCCCGCTGCAACGCCAGTTGACGCAGCTGACTCGCCACCTCGCGGCGGTCGATCCCGCTCGAGCCGCCATCCCAGATCTGCTGGGTCACGGTCACCATCAGGACGCTCGTGACGTTCTGGCCACTGAACCCCGCCGCGTTGCTCCACTGGCTCTGGCCCACCAACGCCAACCGTGGCAGCCAGCGCTTGCGCGTCTCGCCCAGGCGCAGGTTCACCACGCGCTGTTGCCCGCCGAGCAGCAGCAGCTCATCGCGTGTCGTCTTCGCCAGGTGCACCAAGGCCTTCTCGTCACCCTCGGGCCGCTTCGCCAGCACGTCCCCCGCGATGTCAAAGCGCTCCTCAATACCCAGCATCAGCCCCACGCTGGCCACCGCAGAGTGGTAGGCCAGCGTCGCGCCGGCCACCGCCCGTTTGCTCTGAATCACCCGCAGCGCCGCCATGCTCAGGCCCAGCCGCGTCCCGACGCCAGCGGCCATGCCCTTGGTGTACGTCGCCACCGCTCGCTCGGCGGCCTGCAGACGCAGCTGCAACACCGACAAGCTCTGGCGCTGCAGCACCGCGCCGGCATACGCCCGCGCCACGGCGTGCTCGAGGGTCTTACGCGTCAACGTCAGCTCGCTGCGCGCCAGGCGCGCCGTGGCCCGTGCGATCTTCAGACCATCAAAGGTGCGCGCGTCGTACAGGCTCATCTGCACTTGCAGTGTCGCGCTCAGGCCGTGTCGCTTGTTGAGTTGCACCGGGTCGATCTGCTGCAGGGGCATCTCGTCGCGAGCCTTGGTCTGCGCCGTGATGGCGTCGTCGATAATCTTGGTGTCCTGGCCGTTGCCGTCCATCTGCTTCTTCACGACTTGCAGGTCGGCGATGTGGGCCGACATCGCGCCCTGGGCCTGCTGCCGGATCGCGACCGGGTCGGCGAACTGCAGCTCGATGACCGGATCATTGAGCGTGTACTGCCCCGTCGCCGTGATCTTCGGATGCAGCGCGCCCCAAGCCCGGTCGACGATGAGCTGCGCCGTGCGCATGCGCTCCTGCGCGGCGAGCAGGTCCGGACCCGACGTCTTGAGCCGCGCCAGCAGGGCGTCCAGGTTGAGCGCCTTCACCGGACCGCTCGGCTCTCTGAGCGCCAGCGTCGGCGTCCCTTGTTGCGCGAGCGCCGTGCTGGGCGCCAGCGTCGTCCCGAGCGTCGCCAGCAGCACGAGCGCCGTCGTCACCGCCGTCGTCACCACCGCAGCGGCCGCCGGAACCGTCACCGGCGCCTTGCGATTGGCGAGCGCGTCCAGCTCCTCATCCAGGTCCAGCACCTCCGCCGAGCCAAAGAGCTTACGCTGAACCGACGTACTGATCGCGTCGAGCACCACGTAGAGCGCCGGCACCACCACCAACGTCAGCAGCGTCGCGAAGAGCAAGCCGAAGATGACCGCGATCGCCATACCGCCCCAAAACTCGCCGCTTGAGCCGGCGCTGTCGAAGGTGAACGTGAGAAAGTTGATGCTCCACCCCATCGCCATGGGCACCAAGCCGAGGATGGTGGTGAGCGCCGTCAGCAGGACCGGACGCAGTCGCGTCAGCCCCGCGCGCAGCACCGCGTCGTGGGTCTTGAGCCCTGCGCGTTGCAGCTGCTCGATGTAGTCGATCAGCACGATGGCGTTGTTCACCACCACGCCAGCCAAGCTGATCACGCCGAGCCCGGTCATCACCACACCAAACGGCTTCTGCGTGATCAGCAGCCCCGCGAACACGCCGATGAGGCTCAGGACTACGCTGCTGATAATGATCAAGGGCTTGAGCAAGCTGTTGAACTGCGTCACCAGGATCAACATGATCAGAAACACGCCCAACATCAGCGCTTTGCCCAGGAACGCGGCGGTTTTTTGCTGTTCAGCGTTCTCGCCGCCAAACGTCCAGGTGTAGCCAGCCGGGAACTTGATGTCGTCGTTGAGCCGCTTGGTCAGCGCCGCGCGCAGCTTGTTGGCGTTGGCGCCGGGCGCGATGTCAGCCTCGATGGTCACCACGCGGTCGGAGTCGTGGTGCCGAATCGTGCCCGACCCAGAGGTCCGCACCACCTTGGTCAGCTGGTCGAGGGGCACCAAAATGCCGTCTTTGCCGGGTACCCGCACGCTGGCGAGATCTGCTGGCGAGCTGCGGCGCTTGTCGTCGTAGCGCACGATGATGTCGTATTCGTCCGTGCCGTCCCGGATCACAGAGCTCTCGTTGCCATTGAACGCGTTGCGAATCGCCATCGCCACGCCCTGGGTGTTGGCGCCGAGCGTCTTAGCGGCCTCGCGGTCGACCACCACCTGCAGCTCCGGTCGTCCGGTCATGTAGTTGGTCTTCGGGTCGGCCACGCCGTCGGCCTGCATCTCGACCAGCACCGCCATTAGCTGGGCTGAGAGCGCGCCGAGTTGGGCGTAGTTTTCGCCCTTGATGCGCACGTTGATCGGGCTGCCAGAGGGCGGTCCCATCTTCGCCGGCTGCACTTCCAGCCGCGCGCCGGCGATGCCCGCGAAGGCCGTTCGCATGTCCTCGATGGTCTTCAGGGAGCTCTCGACCCGCACGTCCTCGTCGACAAAATCAATGCTGACGCCCGAAATGTGCGCGTTGCCAGCGCCGCCTCCGCCCAGCTGACCCGACTGCGCGGCGGCGCCTGGTGTGGCCACAAACTGGCTGACGTTCTTCATCTTGGTCAGCACCGCCTCGACCTGCTGCACGATGCGATCACTGCCGCTGAGGCTCGTGCCGTTGGCCGCTGTGATGGAGATGGTGGCGCGCTTTGGCGTGGTGACGGGGAAGAACTCGACCCCGAGCTCGCTCGTCGTGTAGGCGGCGATGGAGGCAAAGAGCGCGGCGACGGCGACGACGACCACGAACATCGGCTTCCACACCTGCTGATTCTTGAAATCGATGGCGAACCGCAAGGTCAGCGCGTAGAGCCGCGCCAGTGGACCGGTGAAGGCGTCCTCCCAGTTGTCGGCGGTGGCCTCAGGGGCGCCCTTGCTGCTCGGGCGCGCCATGAACACTGCGGCGGTGACGGGGTTGATGACCAGCCCGACGATGAGCGACGCCACCAGCGTGATGATCACGACCAGCGGCAGATACCCCATGAACTTGCCCATGATCCCGGGCCAGAAGAGCAGCGGACCAAAAGCGGCGACGGTGGTGGCGGTCGACGCGATGACCGGCCAGGCGACCTCCTGCGTGCCCGTGAAGGCCGCGACGAGGCGCGCCTTACGGAACCCGATGTTGTCGGTCTCTTCGGTGATCTGTTCACCCAGATGGCGATAGATATTCTCAATGATCACGATGGCGTTATCCACCAACATGCCGAGCGCTAAGATGAGCGAGAACAGCGTCACCATGTTCAGCGTCACGCCCATCGCGTCGAGCGTGATGAACGTCAGCAACATGCTCAGCGGCACGGCCAGACTCACCAACGCCGCGTTGCGCGCGCCCATGAAGAAGAAGATGACGGCGATGACCAGCAGCAGCCCGGTGATGATGTTGTTCACCAAGTCATCGACCATCCGCCGGATCTCCACGCTCTGGTCGTTCAACAGCTTGATCTCCGTGCCGGTCGGCGCGGTCAGCGCGTATTTGTCGACCAGCGCCTTCACGCCATCGACGACCGAGATGATGTTCGCGCCGGTGCGCTTGGTGATCTGTAGGCTGACGCAGTTGCGGCCATTGATGCGGGCGTACGTCGTCGGCTGCACAAACGAGCGCTCGATCTTGGCGACGTCCGTCAGCATCACCGCCTTGCGACCGGGCGCCTTGACCACGACCTCTCGCAGCTGCGATTCGCCCCGGAAATCAGCCGGAGTGCGCAGCAGGTAGCTCGTGCGGTCGACCTCGACGAGGCCGCCGGGCAGGTTGATGTTCTCCTGTTGAATCGCGCGCACCACGTCGCCCAGCGCAACCTCACGCGCCGCGGCCGCCTCTGGATCGATGTTGATGCGAAACAGCTCTTCCAGACCGCCAGACAACCGGGCCTGCAGCACGCCCTGCACGCCCTCGATGTCGTCTTGGAGATCCTTCGCGAAGCGCTTGAGTCGCTCTGGGCTGTAGTCGCCGCTGATGTTGACGATGAGGATCGGAAAGTCCGAGAAGCTGACCTCTTGCGTCGTCGGATCCTGAATGTCGGCCGGCAGCTTGGGCCGCACGCGCGACATGCGATCCCGCACGGCCTGCAGGCTCTCGTCGATGTTCGCTTCGGGGCTGAACTCGATGGTGATCACGGCCGCGCCCTCGTAGGCGGCGCCGGTCATCTTGTTGACGTCTTTGAGATCCTTCAGCTCCTTCTCAACTGGCGAGAGGATCAGCTGCTCGATGTCCGTCGGCGAGGCGCCAGGGTACGGCACTTGCACGACGACCACCGGGATCTCGATGTCGGGCGTCATCTCACGCGGCATGGCCTGGAACGAGATCAACCCGGCGATGACGAGGTTGAACATCAGCACAAACACGGCGGTGCGAAAGCGAATGGCGTAACGAGTGATAACCACTATCGGCTCCTGAAAGCGGGCCCGGCTTGGCGGGCGGTAGCGTCTCAATGGGCGGCGCCGCGGCGGGACTGGGCGGCGCCGCGGCGAGGCTGGCCTGGGTGCGCTGCATCGCGGCCGCGCGCGCTCCGGCGGGCTGCGATCGGTCTATAACGTCGATTTCTTCGGCTGCGCGGCGCCTGCCGTGGCCTCGTCCGTCGCGGTGGCCGACACCTTCTTCTCCGCCCGTGAGTCCCCGATCGGTCGATCCGCGCGCGCGACCGGGCCGCCCAGCGTCACGCGGACGGCGTCGCCGTCCACGACCCGTCGCTGACCGACGACGATGAGCTGCTCGCCGCCCTTCAGGCCCGCCTCGATCAACACGGTGTGGCCCTGCATCGCGCCGGTCTTCACGACCACCCGCCGCGCTTTGCCGTGCTCAACCACAAACACGACGCTCGTGATGGCGGAGAGCGTCGCGGTCGGCTCGTCGATCACCGCGTCCAGTGGGATGACCACCTGCTGCTCCTGCTCGCTGAGCAACAAGCTGACCCGCGCCGTCATCCCGCCACGCAGCACACCTCTCGGGTTGCTGACCTCGATCTCGACGCTATACGTGCGGTTGCGCGCGTCGGCCTGCATGGGGATGCGCGTGACCACGCCCAAGAACTTCTCGTCGTCTAGCGCCGCGACCGTCAGCGGGATCTTCGAGCCGAGCTGAACCCGCGAGACGTTGCGCTCGGGGACATCGACCATCAGCGTCACCGTCGAGAAATCAGCGAGCGTCAGCAGCGGCGCGCCCGGGTTGGCGACCTCACCGACCTCGACCGACTGCTTCACCACCGTGCCGCTCATCGGCGCCTTGACCATGAGCTTGGCCAGACTCGCCGACGCCAGCTTTCGGCCCGCGATCGCGACGTTTTTGGCGGCGACGGCCTGTTTGAACCCGAGCCGCGCCGCGTCCAGCCGGGCCTGGTCGATCACCTTGCTGCGCGCGAGCTTCTCGGCGCGGGCCAGCTGGTTCCTCGCCGACGCGACGGCCGCCTCACCTTGCGCGACGCCGGCGTCAGCCTGAGCGAGCTGCGCGCGCGCCATCGTTGAGTCCTGCCGGATGAGCACAGTGCCGGCCTCGACGCGGGCACCCTCCTCGCCCTTCAGGTCGATGACGCGGCCCGGCATCTCGACGGAGACACGCGCCGTCCGCACGGGCTCGAACTGCCCGAACAGCATCAGCCGCTGCACGAAACGGGCGCGATGGACGGCCCGAGTCTCGACCGCGATCCGGTGGATGGTCGCCTTCTTGTCGTCGCCGGCGGCGGCCGGGTCCGTTTTGCCGGATCGGTCCGTTTGGCCGGGCTTGCCGGCCGCGTCACCCTGCGCCTTGCCCTTGCAGCCGGGGAGCGAGAGGAGACAGGCGGCGGTGACCGCGAGCAGGGCGGTCCATGAGGAGAGACGGCGATTCATGACAGGGCCTCCGAACGAGCGGCGGGCACACCCAGGGCTTGGCGCACGAGGCGCTCGGCGAGCTGGGCGTTGCTGAGGGGGATGGGTTCAAGTTGTTTGTGCATCGTAATAGAGCCGAACGACGCCAGGAGCAGCCAGGTCGCCGCGTCGAAGTCGGTGTGGGGCGGCAGGGCGTCGATTTGCTGCAGATACGTCGCCATGTGCGCCTCTGCGCTGCGTTGGCGTGCGGAACACGCCCCGCCGTTCTGAGGCATCGCGGGGATCCGTGACCAGAGCCGCACGGTCCAGCTGCGCGCTTCGATGCGGTCGAACAAGCGCGTGTAGCCCGCGACGCAGCCCGCGACGGTGGCCTCGGCGGGGTCGAAGAGCTCGGTGATGAGCGCCTCGAAATCGCTGTGCAGCGTGGTGAGCACCGCCGCGATGAGCCCGGACTTGCTGTCAAAGTGATAATAGAGCATCGGCTTGGAGACGCCCGCCGCCTCGCAGATCTCGCGAACCGACGGCGAGTCGAAGCCGCGGTCCGCGAAGAGCATGGCGGCTTCGAGAAGAATGCGCGCACGGGTGTCAGCCGCGACAGGCGTGATGGAGGGCATTGCGGGATCCGGGGGGGGGGGTGAAGATGCAAACAGGACGCTTGCCTACCGGTCGGTAGAATAC
>CALENB010000553.1 GCA_937910235.1 uncultured Myxococcales bacterium
GCAACACGTCGCCGACGCCCGGCACCGGGAGGAGCAGCGCCGAGCAGAACCCCGCGGCGATCCCGTCCGCCCGCCGCGCCACGGCGATGACGTTGCGCTGCAGCACCTCCTCGCGCCCCGAGATGCACTGATACTCGGGCAGCTCCTCGAAACACGTGCCGGCGACGGCGCGCAGGTCCACGATCAGGGCTGAGAGGCGCGCACGGCCCAGGTGGTTGGCGGGGCGAACGTGCAGCTCGATGTCGTAGTGGCTCATGGTGACCTCCGAAAGCGAAACGCGGCGTGGGTGCCGCTTGCTGTGTTGCAGCGTCGCGCCGGTCTGTGGCGCCGAGATGAGGCCGATGTGAATCCGGTGTGGACGCGGCGCGGAAGGACGGCGTCGGTGCAACTTGTGCGTGAGTTCGGCCTGCTTGCGCTGCCCAAGGGGGTTGGGCACCCTGCCCGCCCCATGTGCCTGGAGGACCCAATGCGCCGACTGATCCCGACCGTCCTGCTGCTGCTGAGCGCCCTGACGCTGCTCGCCGCCTGCGGCACCACGGACACGACTGGCACGGGCACGCCGCCCGCGAGTTATCTCAAGGACGGCGAGTCAACCGACGCAGCCGATGTCGTCGCCGACGCGGGCGCGGACGCTGGAAATCAGTCAGATAGCGCGGTCGCCGACACCGGCGCGGGCGGCGATGCCAACGTGGTGGACAGCGGCGGTTTTCCCGACGGCTTCTTGGAGCCCCTCGACACGGGCGGCAGCCAGGACGCCGGCACCAAGCCCGACACCGGCCCGATCTCGACAGGCCCAGTCGGCAAACTCTATGCCCACACCGCCACGAATCTGTACGAGCTGGACCTGACGAAGAAGGCGTTTGTGGACATCGGCAAGTTCACGTTCGACAAAAACGAGGGGAAGATCACCGATCTTGCGCTCAATCGTTACGGCGCCGTGTTTGCCATCAGCAGCGACCACCTGTTTCGCTGCGAAGCCGACACCGCCAAGTGCAAGTGGATGTCGAAGCTGCCGTCGCCGTTCAACGGGATGACTTTTGTGGCGGAAGGCGTGGTCACGCCGGGCGAGGAGGCGCTGATTGGCATCTCCGACAAGGGCGTGTGGACCCACGTGGACGTGAGCAGCGGGTCGGTGAAGCTCAAGAGCCTCGGCACGTACGGCGGCGGCTGGCTCTCGAGCGGCGACGCGTTCTCCGTGGTGGGCATCGGCACGTTCGCCACGCTCAAGGGCAAGGGCAACACCGACACACTGGCGCGGATCGACCCAAAAACCGGGAAGATCGAGAAGCTCCTCGGCGAGACCGGCGCGGTTGGCCTCTTCGGCCTGGCGTGGTGGCAGGGCGTGTTTTACGGCTTCTCGAAGACAGGGCAGGTCTACACGCTCGACATCACGACGGGCAAAGGCACCGAGGTGAAGGGCTTGGCGGTTCCCAAGGACGTCAGCTGGTGGGGCGCGGGGGTCTCGACGCGGGCGAATGGGGGCTGAGCAGGGTGTAGTCTGACGGATGGCGGTACACACCACCTCCAGCGCGGCGGACAAGTCGTCGGAACTCGCGCTATGCGCCGCAATCCGCTATGGTGTGCTGTCGTCGTTGGCTCGGGCCGTTCTCCTGCACGCTGCGTCTTTCTCAGGCAGCGAGCGATTTATGGATGATCTCAGACTTCGATACCAAACCCTCGAGTTCGGTGACGTCGACGTGCACGTCCGCGCCCTTCGCGACCTACAAGAGTTCCGCAACGACGGCGGTGAGGCCGAGTCCTATGGCATCTCGTCGGCGACGTGGCCGCGCTTTGGCGTCGTTTGGGCCGCCGGCCACATGCTGGCGCGGGTGATGCTGGACGAAGACGTCGCCGGACGTCGGGTGCTGGAGGTCGGCTGCGGCATCGCGCTGGCGAGCCTGCTCCTGCGCGAGCGCGGTGAGGATGTGACCGCGACGGATCGCCACCCTGAGGCAGGCCGATTTCTCACTAAGAACATAGCTCTTAACGGCGGTCGTGAGATCCCGTTCTTCCGTGAATGCTGGGATCCAGGGGGCGGCACCCCACACGATGGCGAGGGCGAGCGCTTTGGCCTGATCATGGCCAGCGATGTGCTCTACGAGCGTGACCACGCGGCGCTGCTCTCAGCCTTCATCAACCGACACGCAGAGCCCAAATGCGAGGTGATTATCGTCGACCCAGGCCGCGGCGAGTTGGCTCGGTTCAAGGACTGCATGTCGGCCCTAGGCTTTGAATCGCGGGAGTTTCCGCTGCCGGAGCCGGTACCCAACCAAGCCGCGTTCAAAGGCCGCTTGGTGCGCCTGGAGCGGCTCCAAGCGGCTTGAGACGTGCGTCGCCTCGCGGTGGACGGCGGACCGTGCGCTCACATCGCACGCCCGGCCCGCCGCCACCGCCTTCGCGTCGTCGCGAGCGCAGCTAATTCGCCGAGAACATCAGCGGAAAGCGCACAACACACATGCCCCCTTCAGGCTCCTTGAACCGCATACGCCGAATCTGACGCAGCACGCAGTTGCTCACGCTGGCGTTGTGGAGCTGGTCATTGAGCACCTTCGGCCGCTCCACCCGACCCTCGAGGTTGATGGTCCATGTCACCGTCACTTTGCCGCGCATGGTGGGGGCGCTCAGCAGCTCCTTCTCATAGCAGGCCCGGAACGCCGCGGAGCGCTGCCGAATCACGCGTGTCAGCTGGCCCTTGTCACAGAACGCGTTGGACGTGAGCCGCTCCGTATCGATGGGCGACACCTTGCGGCCCGGCTTCACGCGACGCGCCAGCGCACGTCGACCGATGTTGCCGTGCTTGCCGCGCCCGCCGTCGACATCAATGGCGCCGAGCGCATGCACCCGACCATACCCCCCTGGGCCACCACCGCCGCTGCCGATCCCCCTGAACCCGAGCCCACCCGGGCCGTGACCCAGCTCCCGTTCCGTCCCTTCACCAGCCATCGAGGCCACCATCTTCTTATCGAGCTCCCCCGTGTCGCCTGCCATGATCGTGCCCAACGCGCCCGTTAACGCGACCTTGCCGCCCAGCACTTTGTTGATGCCCAGCTCCTTCACCTTGACGTCTTGAGGCTTCACAACGTTCGTGGGCACTTTGCTTCTCTTCAGCACCGGCTGACTCGGCTCACCCACGGCGCCCTCCGCCTCTGGCGCCTTCTTGGCCGTCACCTCTTGCTCCACCCCATCCGCCACCATCTCTGGCTTGGGCTCGGGCTGGGTCTCCGCCAGCAGCACCTCAATCATCACCGACGCGCGGCGCTCCAGCTGCTCGTTCGCGACCTTACGCTCGCTCCTGCGATGGCTCATCAGCGCCGTAAACAGCAGCACGCTCAACATGCCCGCCGCGAGGCTGAAGGAGACGGCCATGCCCGCGCCCTCAAGCCCATCATTGCCGCCAAGCACCGCGGACTCAGCCGCCATGAAGTCGAAACACAGCGTCAAGTCCGCGCCGGCGTCGATCACCCCCGCGTCACCGCGCCCAACCCGCACCACGTCGCCCGGATGCAGCGCCCTCGCCTGCCCACCGATGTGGCACGCGGCGTGCATCTGCGGCGGCAGCGTCAGGTACCAACCCGCGTCGTCACCCTCAATCGGCGTCAGCAGCTGGTGCAGCCGCAGCCCGCCGGTTGGCAGCTGAAACCCCGCATAATCCGCCTCGCCAATCGTGACGGCCTTGCGACGGAAGTAGATCTTCTGCCCCAGTGTGTCGCCCTGCCAGCGCAGACCGACCCGCAAGAACCGCGCGTTGCGGCCATACTCCGGGTGCGCCAGCAGCACCAGCACGCCGCCAATCACCGCCAGCAGCGCACCGATGGTGCCGACCGCCATGCCCCAATCGAGGGTCACCAACGTGTCCGCGATCAGCCCGCCAGTCGCCTCATCGCAGGTGCCAAAACCCTGCGCCACGCAAGGCACCAGCTCCCACACGTGCGCGTAGGTCCACGCCATCAGCGCGAGCTGCAACCCCGCGAATCCAGCCAGCGGCCACCCCGCGCGCTGCGCCCGGCGCCGTCCAAACCAAGCGGCGAGCCCCAAACCCATGAGCGCGAGCCCCAAGCTAGCCAGCCCCGTGTCGAGTTGGTACCCGGCGAGACTGGTCTCCTCCTCAAGCACCGTCACAAAGGGCAGCACGACCGGCCCGATGAGCGCCAACAGGCTGCCCGCCATCGCGAGCAAAAATCCGTTTTTCATTGTCCTCTTCTCCCGATGGGCCTCGGGTGGATCGGCCTACTCAATTCGGCGTCGCCAGAGGATTGGACGGTTGAGCGTGATGGGGGTCGGATGACTACACTTAACACTTGCAAGCAAGTGTTAAGTGTAG
>CALENB010000554.1 GCA_937910235.1 uncultured Myxococcales bacterium
TGCTGTTCGGTCGCTGATTTTTTCGTGGTGGACGAAACGATGACCAAGGCCCCCGAAGCGCGGCGTAAGTTGCGCCGACCGCGGCGTGCGCTAACGTGTGCGCTGCGCCCGATTGGCGCACCTGACAGAGGAGCGCCGGTGGTCAGCGAGCTCATCTCCAAACGATCTTGGGCGACGGAGGCCGGCACACGCCGCTTCGTCGAGCGGCATGGCGATCGCAAGGCGGCGGACGCGTACACGTCGTTGGGCGGCCAACTGCACCTGTCGAGCCTCGGCATCGGCACGTATCTGGGTCGGCCCGACGACGCCACCGATCTGCGCTACGAAGCCGCGATCGTCGAGGCGGTACGCCAGGGCATCAACGTCATCGACACCGCCTCGAACTATCGCAGCCAGCGGTCAGAGCGGGTCGTGGGCGCCGCGCTCCGGCAGCTCATCGAGATGGGCGAGATCTATCGCAGCGAGGTGCTGATCTCGTCGAAGGTCGGCTTTGTGCCGATGGGCGACATGCCGCCCATGGATCCCGACGCGTGGTTTCGCAGCCGCACGATCGACCGCGGCCTAGCCGACGAAGGCGAGCTCAACTGCCGTTGCCACTGCATGGCGCCGCGTTTCGTGACGGCGACGCTGGCCCAAAGCCTCGATAATCTGGGCCTGGAGACGCTGGACGTCTACTTCCTGCACAACCCGGAGAGCCAACTCCACGAGGTCGATCGCGAGACCTTTCTCGACCGCGTGCGCCGCGCATTCATGGCCCTGGAGGCCGCCGTGGACGCAGGTCAGATCCGCGTCTACGGCGTGTCGACCTGGGCGGGACTGCGGGCCGCACGAGGCGATCGCGACTACCTCTCCCTCGCTGAGTTGGTGGCCTGCGCAGAGGACGTCGCCGGAAAATCACACCACTTCAAAGCCGTGCAGCTGCCCCTGAGCTTGCACCTGCCCGAAGCGACCGTCCTCCATAACCAGACCGTGCGGGGCCAAGTGATGACCGCGCTCGAAGCCGCGCGTGAGCTCGGACTCGCGGCCTTCACCTGCGGGTCGCTGCATCAGGGCCGCCTCACCCGAAAGTTGGCGACCACCCACCCGCTGCCCGCCGATAGCGCCATCCCGGCCGAGGATGAGGCCCGGCGGCCCGGCCACGCCGCCCTCCAGTTCGCTCGCTCGGCGAACGGCGTCACCACGGCGCTGGTCGGCATGTCTCGCGTCGCTCACGTCCGTGAGAACATCCGCACGTTGTCACGCAGTCGCGCGCCAAAGGACTGGACCCGCGCGGTCGGTCGTCGCCCCCGCGGCGCGACCATTCAGCCCTAACACCCGCTCCGCCGGCGGGAGCTGTTGGTTTTTTCGACGATCTCGTGACCACCGTGTAGATATTTTCTCCACGTCATCCCTCGTGCGCACCGCGAACCCTGCCAAAACCCTATAATCACGGGGGGCGCAGTTTGGCACGCGTCTTGCTTCCTCACATGCCAAGTACGGCGCACGCGTGCGCAAGGAGTCCCCCATGGTTCATTTCACGCGATCGCTGGTGTTGATCGTTTGGTTGAGCGTCAGCTTGGCCGCCTGCGGCACCGACTCGTCGTCTACAACGTCCACAGATGGCGGTGGCGGCGTTGGCGACACAGGCACCTCTGACGCTGGCACCTCTGACGCTGGCCCTTCGGATACCCAGGCCACCGCTGGCGACGTCGCGGGCAGCCCTGATCCGTCGGCGACGGTGGTTGATCTGCAGAAGAGCGCCGCTCAGGAGGCCTACGCCAAGGCGCTCGCGAAGGTGCTGACCGAGGCGCAGACCTTGGAGTTGCCGGCGTTCATGGCGACCTACACTGCCAAGCAGGCGCCGACCGCTCAGTCCAAGCTCGGCTACGACGCGCTCAAGGCGACGTACATGGACGTCATCACCAAGGAGCTCAAGCCCAACGCCGCCGAGCAGGCGCTGCTGAGCAAGAACGGCTTTGTGGTGAGCGAGCGTTGGAATCACCCGACGATGGCGGAGGCGCTGCTCAAGGTCTACAAGATGGATCTACCGGTCCTGGTCACGACGGACATGATCCTGCAGGCCCTGCACGCGAGCTACGACGACATCCTCAAGACCCTCGAGCGCGAGGTGCTCGTCACCGGCATCGGCACGGCGCTGAAGAAGGCACACGACGCGCTGAAGGTCCATGATCTGGGGGCTGCAGCAGGCAAGGACGCGTTTGCCGATCAGGTCCGTGGCGACGTCGACATCTTCCTGACGGTGGCGCGCAGCCTGCTCGCTGGCACGGTGGTGGCGAGTGTGGGTGGCCCCAGCGCGGATGCGGAGGTGGCGACTCTGCTCGCCCTCGTCAAAGCCGAGAAGATGGTGACCACCACGCTGTTTGGCAGCCAGCGGAAGATGGACTTCAGCCAGTTTAAGCCGCGTGGCCACTACGAGGGTGATCCCGTGCTGGAGCGCTACTTCCGGGCCATGATCTGGCTGGGCCGCGCCGATTTGCGTTTGATGGAGCCGGACACGGCTGGCGCGACGGCGAAGTGGATCTGGCGTCCGCGGCAGGTGGCGGCGGCGTTGGTGTTGTGGCAGCTCACCGATAAATCCGGCGCGATGCCGCACTGGCAGCAGGCCAATGACCTGATCACGCTCCTGGTGGGCCCCGTCGATTACATTGATTTCTCGGGGGTTCAGCAGCTCGCCGCCGACGGGACGTGGACGGTGGCGACGGACATCCCAGCCACCGCACCGTCGGATTTGAAGACGCTGCAGGGCAAGCTCATCGCCGGTGCGTACGGTAGCCAGCAGATCGCCAGCCACTGGCTCGCCACCAACCCGCACAGCAGCGAGGTCACACCGCTGCCGCCGAGCTTCGCCTTCTTAGGCCAGCGTTTTGTGGTGGACAGCCACGTGATGTCGAACGTGGTCTACGACCGCATCGTGCACAAAGGCGTCAAGGTGAAGCGGGTGCTGCCGAGCCCGCTCGACGTCGCGTTCGCCCTCGGCAACGACCACGCGGCGACGCACCTTCAAGCCGAGATGGCGAAGTTCCCCTACTACGGCGCGCTGCACACGGTGCGCTGGCTGGTCGACAGCTACAGCCCGCAGTTCTGGCAGGACAACGTCTACAACCTGTGGCTCAGCGCGCTGCGTACGCTGAACGCGCCGACGACCGACAAGAGCTTCCCGAGCGCGATGCACACCGTCGCGTGGCACGACAAGTCCTTGCGCACGCAGCTCGCGTCTTGGGCGCAGCTGCGCCACGACACCATCCTCTACGCCAAGCAGAGCTACACGGGCGGGGTCGCGTGTGAGCATCCTGACGGTTTCGTCGAGCCCTACCCCGCGTTCTACGGCAAGCTCGCCGATCTGGCGGACGTGACGAGCCAAGCGCTGCTGAACGCCCCGTTTGACAACACGTACGTCAAAACCAACATCGAGAAGTTCTTCGTCAACTGGAAGGCGCAGATGCTGACGCTGCAGGCCATCGCCGCCAAGGAGCTCAAAGGCGAGCAGCTGTCGGCCACGGACGTGGATTTCCTGAAGAAGACGATCGTCACGAGCCCTGGCTGCGGCGCGCCCATCTTTAGTGGCTGGTACGTCGGGCTCTACTTTCAGGCCGACAACTTCGACAAGTACCGCCCGACCATCGCCGACGTGCACACCAACCCCAACTCGGGACCGCTGCCGGGGCCCAACGTCTTGCACGTGGCGACGAGCTCCGTCGACCTGATGGTGTTCACGTCGGACACCTGCAACGGCGCAGAGGCGTTCGTTGGGCCGGTGTTTCGCTACCACGAGGTCGACGTGAAGGCGATCAAGCGGCTCAGCGACAAGGACTGGGAGGCGATGCTGAAAGACGGCTCAGCGCCCGGCCAGCCGGCCTGGACGACGAGTTTTGTCGCGCCGAAGTGATGAGCTGACGACGCGAGAGCGTGCGCGCGCTACTTGAAGGTCTTGAACTCACCGGCGCGCAGCTTGGCGACGTAGTGGTCCAGATCCTTCTTGACCTTGCCGCTTAGGGCCAAGAGACCGATGATATTCGGGAAGGCCATGCCCAGGATCATCAGGTCGGAGAAGTCGAGCGCGTTGCTCATCGAGGACACGGCGCCGACGTAGATCATGATCAGAAACATGATCTTGTAGGTCAGCGAGCTCTTCTCGCCGAACAGGTACGTGAAGCAGCGCTCGCCGTAGTAGCTCCACGAGATCATCGTCGAGTAGGCAAAGAGCAGCACGCAGATGGCCAAGATCTTGGGAAACCAGCTGATCACCGAGCCAAACGCCACCGAGGTGAGCGCTGCTCCCGACTTGGCGGCCACGAGCGAGGCGTTGGCTGGATCATCCACCACGTTGGTGATGACGATGACCAAGCCCGTCATCGTGCAGACCAAGATCGTGTCGATGAAGGGCTCGAGCAGCGCCACGATGCCTTCGCGCACCGGCTCATCCGTCTTCGCCGCGGCGTGGGCGATGGACGCCGAGCCCACGCCTGCTTCGTTGGAGAACGCCGCGCGTCGCACGCCTTGCACCAACACGCCGAGCAGGCCGCCGAGCCCAGCTTTCGGGAAGAAGGCCTCGTTGAAGATGCGACCAAACGCCGCCGGCACGTCGCCAGCGTGGGTGATCAGGACAAACATCGCCGCAGCGACGTAGATCGTCACCATCGCCGGCACGATCTTCTCCGCGACCCGCGCGATGGACTGAATGCCACCGATGATGACCACCCCGACCAGCGCCGCCATGACCAGGCCGTACAGCGATTTACTCAGCTCGAAGGGCAGCACCTCCTGGATGGCGCCGTAGCTCTGGCCGACCTGAAACATGTTGCCGCCGCCGAAGCTGCCGCCGATGCACAGGATGGCGAACAGCACGGCCAGCACCCTGCCAAAAGCCCCAAAACCGAGCTCAGCGAAGCCGGTGGAGAGATACTGCATCGGGCCGCCGCGCACGGTGCCGTGTGCGTCGATCGTGCGGTACTTCACGCCGAGCGTGCACTCGACGAACTTGCTGGTCATGCCGAGCGCCGCCGCGCAGACCATCCAAAATACAGCGCCGGGTCCGCCGACCATCACCGCCACCGCCACGCCGGCGATGTTGCCCAGGCCGACGGTCGCCGACAGGGCGGAGCTCAGCGCTTGGAAGTGACTGACCTCGCCCGGCTCGTCCGGGTTGTCAAAGCGGCCGCGCACGACGTCGATCGCGTGGCGAAACATGCGGACGTTCACAAACGACATGCGCAGCGTGAAGAACAGGGCGCCAAACGCCAGCCACGCCACGACGAAGGGCATCTTCAGGCCCGGCACCTCCCAGAACATGAAGCCCGCCAAAACGCCGACAATTCCGCCGAAAAGCCCGTCGATCTGCTTCTCCAACCCCTCCGCCTGCTGCTCATGCTCCGCCTGCTCCTCGGCCGCCGCGCTGACTGCGGGCGCTGCAGCCGCCGGGGCCGGTGCAGCCGTTGGCTCAGCAGGTGGGGCGCCAAGGGCGGGGAAGGGCAGCGCTACGCTGAGCAGCAGCAGGGTCGCGACAAATCGACGCATGAACAGGCCTCCATTGGGACGGATAGGTGGCCGCGGGTGTAGCCCAAGCGTGGGAAGTCCGTCAATTTATCGGCTTTGGCGACCGCGCGTCACAGAGGGTGGTAGGGTGCGGACCATGCCGCACGTCCTCATTCCAGCCGACGCACAGCGCCCCGCCGCCGCCGTCGCGCCGCTCGTTGGCCTACAGGATGGTGCCGTGCGCACGGGGCTGATGCGGACGGCGCTGGCGGCGGTGGCAGCGGACCTGACCGGGAGCGTCCCAACCGGTGTGGTGGTGCTGCACGACGGCACGCGACTGCGCTTTGGCGCTGACGAGCCCTACCAGGGCGCCTGGATCGACGGTCAACTGTCGGTGTTTGAGCCGAGCCACGTCGCGCCCCGGTCGCCGCTGCCAGCGCTGCGGGCGTGTGATCTGCAGGGCGGTCGCGTCGAGCTCACGTGGTAGCCGCATCGCCGTCACGTGCCGGGCCCGTCGCGTTTGGGCGCTAGTAAGGCAGCCGGGTCACGATGTTCGCCTTCTTGCGCAAGTCCCGCACGATCCGCAGCCCCTCCAGATAGTACTTCCGCTCCGTCAGCCGCGTGCGAATGTCGTCTTCAACCTCTTCGTACGCGCGCACACGAGCCTTGTTCTTCTCGATCAGGCGGATCACGAACCAGCCCCACCGCGTCTGCACCGGCGCGTGGACTTCGCCGACCTTGAGCGTAAACGCCGCGCGCGCCAGCTCCTGGTTGGTGCTCGACCGAGTCAGATGCATCGGCGCGCGTGGCGGAGAGTTGCCAAAACGTTCGGCGATCTGTTCAAAATCACCGCCGGCGCTGAGCGCCGCGTAGACCTCATCGGCCTTCTTCTTGCACGCCAACGCCGCTTGTTTCTCGGCGCGTGGCGGGCACGGCGTTAAGATCGTGCGGACATCTCGTGACTCGTCCTCGACCCACGAGGCGTTGTTGTTGTCGTAGAAGGCGTGCAGCTCGGCGTCCGTCACCGAGACGTTACCGAGCTTTTGCACCAGCTTGCGTGCCATACGCTCGTTTCGAATCTGCGCCTTCAGCTGCGCCATCGTCATGCCGTTGCGCTTGAGCGTGGCGCGAAACTGGATCTCGTCGAAGTGCCCCTCAGCGTCAACGTAGCGCGACGTGTACGTCTTGTAAGCCTCCTCGAACTCCGGCTCGGTGAGCACGATGCGCTCTGTCGCGATCGCCTGCGCGCGCAGCTCTTGTTCGATCAGTCGGCTCAAAATGTTGCGCGCGATGTGTTTGAGGCGGTCCTGCGGCACCCGCACGCCCGTGCCGACGAGGCGGGCTAGGTCGCGGTTGAACCGC
The DNA here is from genome assembly GCA_937910235.1 of uncultured Myxococcales bacterium. Taxonomy (GTDB): domain Bacteria; phylum Myxococcota_A; class UBA9042; order UBA9042; family UBA9042; genus UBA9042. Next base: position 6,835 of record CALENB010000554.1, read on the forward strand.
GCAGCCGGGATGTCCTTGCCATTGACCGTCGCCACAGACCCCACAGCCGCCTGCATACCCGGCGGCAGCGCTACGGCTGGCGCCGCGGGCTTCTCCTCCTCTGCGGTGGGCGAGGGCGCCGACTGGCTGGCGCTCGTCGCGTCGCCGTGCGTCGTCTCGGGCCGGGGCTGCTTGCTGCAGCTGGCCAAACAGACCACGCCAACCCCGGCGAGCAGCGCGATCGACATGCGGAAGGTCATCGGTGGACTCCCTGTGCGGTGATGAAGGCGAACCGTGCGCCGGGCCGCGGCGACGGTATGCGGCGTGGCCCCCGCCCGGAGGGACGCCCAGTCGCGGCTGCCTGTCGCAGCTGCCTGTCGCGGCTGCCCGCCGCCGCACGCTGCCCACGCCAGTTGTCCGAAACGGGCAGGCGCGTCCGCCTATTCCATGAACTCGAGCGCGTCTTTCAAGCCTTTGACACGCTTAGCGAGCTCCTTCGCCTTGGCAGCACCGTTTGGACCAGCGCCGGTGGCGACGGCGAGGGCCGTCTCGCAGGCCTCCTTGGACTGCGTGACCTCAGCTTTGCCCTTGTTGCGCAGCGCCTGGCTGATGACGCAGCGGTTGTAGTGCGCCTCCATGCCCTTCGGGCTGTCCGCCGCGAGCTTGTCGAGCATCGCGAGCGCGGCCTTGGCGTTCTCACCCTTCTCGCCGTTCTTGCCCTTCTTATCGGGGGCGTCATCCATGCGCCGCAGCGCCACCGGCAGGGTCACGCGCGCCCAGTAGTGGTTGGCGTCGCGCTCGAGCACCTTGCGTAGCAGCGCGATAGCCGACTCCAGGTCGAGGCGCTTGATCTGCAGGGACACCATGTTGAGCAGCGGCGTCGTGGCGGTCGGATCGTTGTCGGCCGCCATCTTGAACATCAACATGCCCTTCTGAATGTCACCCATCTTGATGAGGCTCAACCCCATCATGGTCAGCAGCTCCGAGTCCTTGTTGAGCTCCGGCTTCACGTACAGACCGGCGTTGCCCACCATCACCGCGAGCCGATACTGGCGTTGGGCATAGTGCGCATAGGCGAGCTTCTTGAACGCCGCCGCCACGTCGAACTTGCCGGCTTGCTGGTCGCCGCCCGCCTTCTCCACCACGATGGCGTCGGTCTTGCGCGTCCGGCCAAACAAGGCCAGACGCAGCTCTTCGATCGCGACCTTCGGCTTCTCCGGGCCCATCCACTTCACCTCGCTCATCCCGACGGTGAACTCCGGCATCGTCGCCTTCTCGGCGAACTTGGTGTCGAGCTCCTTGAGGCGGTCGATGGCCTCTTTCCAGTACTCGTCGAACGCGAACTGCTCCGCCGCCCGCTTCAAGGCAGCTCGATACAGCGCCATGGCTTTGACTTTGTAGGGCTCCGCCTTCTCGGTCATCTTGGTCTTCCACTCCTCGACCAGCTCCTCGCGCTTGGCGAAGGACTTGGGCGGCGGCAGGTTCTCCAGGCTGATGCCGATCTCGTGCTGAGCGCGACCACGGCGCGACGCCGCAGCGGCGATCCAGCGCGGATTCTTCGATTTTTCAACCGTCTCAAAGTACTTGTCGGCCATCGCCGCGCGCTTGGCCTTCTCGGTCGCCAGCAGCACGGCGTCTTTCAGCTTCTTGGTCTTGATCTTGATGGCGAGCATCGACCGATACAGCAGCTCACCACGCAGGAAGAACGCCTGCGCGATCGCCGCTTTGCCGAGCGGATGCAGCGTCTTGAAGTTGCCCTCTTCGGCCATCTTCGTGGCGATCGCCTCGACCTCTTCGAGGTACTTCTTGGCCTTCTTGGCGCCACGAGGGATGTTCATCCAGGCGTTGGCGATGTTCGAGAGCGCCGCCAGCCGCAGGTATTGCGGCAGGTCGGTCCGTGTCTTCACGAACCCGTCCGCAGAGATCACGGCTTGGCGCCACTGCTTCTTACGCAGGTAGACGACGGTCAGCCGGTAGGCGACCTCGGCCGCCTCGATCGCATCACGCGGATCGGGCTCCTCGCCCTTCTTGAGGCGTTTGGCCTTCATCTTCAGCGCGCGGAACGCGTTGGCGATCACCTTCGTGTCCTGGCCGAGACCGTCTCGGATCAGGGCCGCCCGCTGCAGCGCCGCCTTGGAGAGATCGGCCTTCGGATAAGCATCCGCCATCGCTTCGTACGACTCTGCGGCGCGGATGAAGTCCGCCGTCTCGCGGTGGATCTCGCCGATCTCGTACAGCGCGTCCGGGGCGCGGGCGTCCGTGGGGTAACGCTTGGCGATGGCGGCGTAGATCTCGATGACCTTGTCGCGGTTGCGCGCCCGTCGATAGAACGCCGCGGCGCCCGTCATGGCGCGGATGGCCATGTTGCCCTTCGGATAGTCCTTGGCGTACTTGAGCAGGCATCCCGCCGCCTTCATCGGCTGGTCTTTCAGCGAGAGGCAGAGGTTGTAGTCCTCGTTCTCCTTGATCGCAGTGAGAATCTGGCCGAGGCGCCCCTGGTTGAAGTGCGGCAGCGCGATGAGCTTGTTGGTCCACTCGATCAGCTTCTTGCCGTCCTGACCCAAGCTAAAACTCGACAACATCAGCCTCGCAGCGTCGAGCGAGAGCTTGTGGTCCGGGTAGTTCGTCACGAAGTTGGCGAACCGCGCGCCCGACTTCTCAAACTGATTGTGCTGGTAGTAGATCCGCGCCAGCACGAACAACGCCTCAGGCACGTCTTCTGTTTTGTTCTGCTCCTGCGCGATCGTCACGTACCGCTCACACGCATGCACGATCTTCTTTTTGTCCTCGCGCATCTCCTTGGCCTTGTAGATCTCGTCGTCGTCCTTGGCCGCGGTCTCCTCGTTGAGCTTCTCGGTTTTGAGGTAGCAAATCAGCGCCCGGTGCGCGCTCGGCTCGGCGTACTTTCCCTTGGGATCTGTGACGATGACCTGCTCGTACTCCTTCGCGGCTTCGTCCCAGCGCTCGAGCTGAAACAGCGCCAACGCGTGGTTATGGCGCATGTCGTAGCCGACCTTGTGCTTGGGATAGAACGTCAGGTAGCTGAGGTAGATCTTCTCGGCGTACGTCAGCACACGCTTGTCGAGCGTGCGCTCCGACTCGGCGTGGTAGTTCGACGCCATCTCCGCCAGCAGCATGGCGATGTCGTCGCTCCGCTTGTGCGTCGTGCCATGTTTGTGCAGCCCCTCACCCAGGCGTTCAATCGCCGCGATCGTGCCGGGCAGATCGTTCTGCTTGTAGGTGTTCTCCACCGACATGAAGAGGTACTCGACCACGCTGGGGTCGTCCCATTTGATCTTGATGAGCGCGCCCAACACCACGTTGGAGTCCTTGTAGCGTGACGTATTGAGGTAGTGGCGCGCCAGCTGGTCGAGCAATCGCACCTCCTGGCCCGGCACAGACTGCGCAAAGAACGCCCCGGCTTGCCGCGGTTCGCCGTACTCCGCCCACGAGCGCACCATGTACTTCGCGGCGTCGCTCAGGAAGCTGACGCGGCCCTTCGCCTCCTTGACGGAGTATTCGAGCACGCGCACAAACGCCTTGGTGGCGGTGCGGAAGTTCTGGCCGTTGTAGTAGACCCAAGCCTCATAGTAGAGCGCCCAGCCGTAAGCGCCCGATTGCGGGAACTTCTTAACCTTCTCGAACCACTTCATCGCCTCGCCACCCTGGTTCTTGCCAAAGTAGTAGTTGCCGATGCCGAGGTAGGCGTCCGGGATGTACGCGCTCTGCGGCGCTTTGCGCACCAAACGCATGTACGCGTCCACGGCCTCGCCGTGTCGGCCCATCTCGTTGAGGTGAAAACCGAGCGCGTAGAGCACCTCGTCGAGCTTCGAGAAGCGCCGAAAGCGGCGCTCGATGCGCTTGAGATAGTCGACCACCTTGTTCTTGGTGCCGCGCGATTGCTCGAGCAGGTTCTGCTGCTCGATCTTGAGGCGGCGCGTCTGGGCCTTGTTTCCGGCCTTTTCGGCCTCGGCGATGCCGACGGTGTAGTAGGTGTCGTAGGCCTCAAGCTCATACGCCTGCGCGCGATCCCACAGCACGTAGGACAGCTCCAGCAGCGTGTCGGCTTCGCTCGGCGAGCCGCGTTCGATCTCAAGCAGCTCGCGGAGAATGTCGACCTCGTCGTCGATGTCCTCCACGCTCGCCGTGCCACGCGAATTGCGCCGGGCCTGCACGGCCTTTGGGATGGTCGCGACCTCGGCCTTCTTCTTGTCGGCTGCCGCTTTGGCACCCTTGGCGCCCTTTTTGGCCTTGGCGGACCCGGGTCGGGTAAAGAGCGTGACCTCGCCAGAGGACTTGCCCTTCTTCTTCGTCGCGGCCTCAACCGGCGGCGCCATCGCCATCAGGATCGCGGCCAGCACCAGCGCGCTCGCGCCGGCTCCGCCATGGCTAGGCCCTGAGCGTCCGACCGTGCGGCGGTCCGGGGTCATCAGGTCCGACTGCATCGTACTTGAGCGATTCATGCCGGCCCTCCTACTTGCCACCCGCGGACGCAGTGGCCGGGGTGTTGGTCGTGGTTGTCTCGGACTTCGCCGCCGGCGTCGTCGCGGGCTTCGTGTCGTCCGCTGGCTTCGCTGGCTTCGCACCGTCCGCCGGCTTCGCACCGTCCGCCGGCTTCGCACCGTCCGCCGGCTTCGCATCGTCCGCCGGCTTCGCACCGTCCGCCGGCTTCGTATCGTCCGCCGGCTTCGCATCGTCCGCAGGCGCGGCGGCGCTGCTCTTCCAGCCCGCGGGGAAGTGCTTCTGCTCACAGCGCGAGCGGATGTCGTAGGTGTAGCCGCCGAGCTCGTCACGCCAATAGCCACCGTCGAAGGGCCAGACCACGTGCTCGGCGTCCTGCGCCCGCGGCTCGTTCACGGCGGCGGCGGTCTTCGCCATGGAGACCCGCACCGCGTCGTTGATGGAGTTGCGTCGCGCCTTGAGCGTCTCGTACTTGATGCGCAGCCCCTGCCGGATGATCTCCGTCAGCTCCGACCGCACCTGGGTCAACCGTCGTCGGGCCATCGCGCCAGCTTCGCTGATCATCACGTTGCGCACCCGGCCCAAATCGTCGATCAACCCCTGCGCCTGTTTGGTCGCCGTGGTGTTGCGCTTGAGCTTGGCCAATCCGGATTGTTCGGCGGCGAGCTTGGCGACCAACGTGAACACGCGCTGCAGCTCACGGTCGTTGAGGGCCGCGTTGAAGATGCGGCGAAGCGCCACGCTCAGCCCGGCTTTGTCGGCCGCGAGCGAGGCGAGGTACCAGTAGAACTCCGCGTCCGTCCGGCTGCCGCCGAGCTGATTGTCGAGCTCTTTGCGAAGCGGCTTGTAGTCCCGAAGGAAGCGCTGGACGACCACCAGGGTCTCAGGAAAACGGCACGTCCGAAACAAGATCAGCGCCTCGAGCACCCGCGCCTCGGGGTAGTAGCGATCCTCGAAATAGGGCGAGTTCAGCGTGTGCAGCTGGCCCAACACGCGGTCGAGCCGGCGCAGGTGGAAGTACGTCCAGCCAAGCTCGAAGAGGGAGTCCAGCCAGGCCGTGGTGCCTTCCTTGACGCGGTCGTAGTACCGACCCGCGGTCTCGTACTTGCCGATGGAGAAGAACAGCCGACCCAAGGCCATGAACGCCTTCTGCTCGTAAGGCTCGTAGTAGCTGGGCCGACCGACCCGGTCGGCGAACCGCAGCACGTCTTTGAAGGCCTCAAGCGCCGGGCGGGCCTGGTTTTTGATGACGTAGGTGATCCCCATCAGCATCCGTGCTTTCAGATAGAACTCGCCGCCTTGAGGCGTGATTTTGCGGAGATCGTCCAGGGCCGTGTCGTGCTCCGCGGCGTCGAAATGATAGCGACCGAGCAGGTACCGGATCTCCGGCAGATCTTCCGGCTTGAACGCCGAGGGCTTCGCTTCGCTCAGGCGTTCCACCGTGGCGAGGTTGCCTGGCAGCTTGTGCTGAATCTCCAAATAGGCTCGCATTCTAGCGTTGTAGAGCGCATGACCAGGCCCGACGGCGACCTCGTCGAAGCTCCGCAGCGCCGACTGGTACAGCCCGAGCGCCATCAGCGTCCTGCCGAGGGTGTAGTGCGCTTCAATATAGGTCGGATCGCCTGGAATCAGCGTCGGCAGCAGCGCGGCGACTTTGCCGAAAGCGTCGGCGTAGCGCTCGTCTTCCAACAGGGCGTTGGCCTGCTCCAACACTGGATTTGCAGCCTCTACGCTGCGCGCGGGCAAGGCTATCAGCAGCGCAAGCGCCGTGGCCATCGCGGCCACGCGACCGACTCGCGTGGAGACGGCGGACCAAACGGGGGGAGAACTCGTCGAACGGTGCATCGGCGCCTCGCGCGGCCTGCGTATCGCAGGAGCAGGGTCATGGACGGCGCGAGGATAGCGGGGATCGGCCCAGGACGAAAGCGGCGGAGATTGAGGTCGCCCGGATTGGCTCACTAGCGGAACCAGTGCTGCGGATTCTGGGCGCGGCCGTTCTCGCGGATCTCGAAGTACAGGTAGCGCCCCTTGAGCGAGCCGGAGGCGCCCACCGTCGCCAGCGCTTGGCGGCTGCGGACGACCTCGCCCTCCGCCACCAAGACGTCTTCGACGTGGGCATAGACCGTGTGCCAGCCCTTGCCGTGATCGATGATGAGGGTCGTGCCGTAGCCCGTGAGCCAGCCGACGAAGGCGACACGGCCCCAAAACACGACCCGCACCTGAGCGCGCGCGCGGCCGGGGGTGCGAAAGTCGATGCCGCGATGCCACGTCACGGTGCCGAAACGTGGATGCCGGCGCGGGCCAAAAGGCACCTCGACGGCGAAGCGGGCCAGCGGCGGCAGCAGCTTGCGTTTGACTCGGCCGAAGGTATAGCGGCGGACCTGCCACTCCTTCAACGTCTCGATCTTGTCGACCATCTCGCGATCGGCGGCGTCGAGATCGCGGCGCGCGCGCTCGTTGTAGATCGGATCGATCTCGATCTGGCGAATCAGCGCCTTCTTGTCGAGGCGTTGGCGCTCGATGCGGGCTTTTTCGTCGTGCACATCGCGGTTGAGCTTGTCGATGCGGGCCAGGTCAGCGTTGCGTTTGTCCGTGATGGCGGCGACGCGCTGGACCTGCGCGCGATACAGCGCCAAGCGGGCGCGATCGCCCTCGACGAGCTTGCCGAGCAGCCGGTCTTTGGTGACGGAGGCCGCGAAATCCTTGGCCGACAGCAGAAAGCGCAGGGCCGGCACCTTGCGGAGCCGCAACAGCGCCCGCAACCGCGCGCGCACGGCCCTGCGCATCTCGGCGAGACGGCGTTCGGCGGCGGCGCGCCTAGTCTCAGCAGCGTGCAGCGTGTCGGTGGCGTTGGCGCGCTCCAAGGACAGCCGGGCGAGGCGCTGGTCGGCCGCCACCGCGCCGCGATCGAGCGCATCTAGCGCGCGGAGCAGGCCAAGCTCCTTGGCGAGCACCTTGTGATAGCGGGTGTGCAGGTCGGCGCGGTCGGCGAGGCTCAGCGTGTCGATCGGGGCGACGGCGTTGGGGTTCACCGGCGCCGTCAGGGGCGCCTTGTCGGGACCGGCGACGCGCAAAGGCGCGGCGCTCGATGCACCTGTCGGGGCTGCGGCTGTCCGTGTCGCGTTCGCAGCGGCGCCAACCGCCTGTGCGCCCGTCGCCACCGCCGTACGACCGGGCGAGGCGGCGTCGCACGTAGCGGCGAGGCCAACGCTCAGCAGGCTCGCGACGCACACGAGCGCGGCGAACCCGACGGAGGTCGCGTCAAAGGTCGACGAGCTGTGGATGTGCACGATCGCCCTCCTCACACGCGGAGATGACGGCCGACGCTGACGCCGCTCGCCAACAAGCCGAGCGCTGGACCACTGACGAGCAGCCAGAGCACCATGCTGGGCGGCAACAATGAGGCGTCCATGTTGATGCGGTACATGTCGCGGACCAGCGATTGCAGCTCCAGGTGCAGCAGCCAAATGAAGGCCATCGCCACCAGCGAGCCAAGCAACCCCTGCAGCGCCCCCTCGATGAGAAAGGGCGCTCGGATAAAGCGCGGCGTGGCGCCCATCAGCGACAGCACCTCGATCTCCTGCCGTCGACTGAAAACACCCAGGCGCACGGTCGAAAAGACGAAAAACAGCGCGCTAGCCAGCATCACCGCCGCGAGCACGAGCCCGACCGTCCGCAAGATCTCCACCGCCGCAAACAGCAGCCGTAGCTTCTCGGCGCCGAACTCGACGTCCTCCACCGACTCCACCTCACGGGTTTTTTTGGCCCAGGCGATCAACGTGTCGAGGTCGCCGCGCGACGCCAGCCCACTGTCGAGCTCCAACTCCAACATCGGCTGGCCCGGGATCGCCTCTTCATCCAACCCAGCGAGCAACTCAGGGTCGAGCAGCTTCCGATTGCGCTCACGATCGGCCTCACGGCTGAGCGCCCGCACCGCTCGCACGCCAGGATGCGCGCGCAGGCGGGTCTCGATCTCTGTCATGCGATCTTTCGGCGTGCCGTCGGCGACGTAGACGGAGATCGTCAGCCGCGCGCCGAGCTCATCGATCAAGCCGTTGGCAGCGAAGAGCACCGTCGCCAGCAGCCCAATCAGCGAGAGGCTCACCGCCAGCGTCAACACGCTCACGACGGAGAGCCACGGTGAGGTCCGCGCGAGTCGAAAGGCCTGCTGCAGAAAATAGCTGATACGTGGCAGGGCGTTCACGACGAAGCCTCCTGCTGTGCGGCGGCGCCCGGCGCTGTGTCGCCGCTGTGAGCTGCGTCTGTGCCGGCCTGCGCTCCGGAGGTATCGTCTGTGGACGCGTCGTCTCTCGTGGCCTCGTCCTTCGCCATACCGCGCTGATCGCCTGGTTTCGCGGGGGCTCGCACCGGTTTGACCGCGCCACCGTGCCCGAGCGCTTGCGCTGCGAGGTCCCACGCGCCCGAGCCCAGCCCAGATCCGGGCCGGGTCCCAGCGGCGCCGTCGCGCCGCGCGTGGTCGTGCAGCAGCCGGCCGGACTCTAGCTCCAGCGTCCGTAGCCCGTAGCGTTCGATGAGCGCCGTGTTGTGGGTCGCCACCAACACGGTCGTACCGCGGCGGTTGATCTCGAGCAGCAAGTCCATGATCTCCAGACTCAGCTGCGGATCGAGGTTGCCCGTCGGTTCGTCGGCCAGGAGGATCGCGGGTTCATTCACCAGGGCGCGGGCGATCGCCACCCGCTGCTGCTCGCCGCCCGACAGGTTGCACGGCAGCGCCGTCTTGCGCTGCTCAAGCCCGATCGCCTCCAGCAGCTGCCCAACCCGCCGATCGATCTCTTTGCGACCGATACCTAAGATCTGCATGCCGATCGCGATGTTCTCCCACACTGTCCGGTTTGGGATCAGCCGAAAGTCCTGAAAGATCACGCCGATATTTCTGCGCAGGTACGGCACCGAGGCGTCCCGCAGCACGTGGATATTGCGGCCGCCGATGAGGACCTGCCCCTCGCTGACCCGCTCCATTACAAGCAGCAGCCGCAGCAACGTTGATTTGCCAGCGCCACTGCGGCCGGTGAGAAAGACGAACTCACCCTCCCGCACGCGCAACGTCACGTCGGAGAGCGCCTCGGCGCCGTTCTCGAAGCGTTTGTGCACGTGGTAGAGCTGAATCATGGATCGTTTTTTCCAGCCCATCGACGGCGAGCAGCGACCTGCGAAGTAGCATGGCCACGCCCGCTGACACAAGCCGCGCTCGCCTCCGCCGGATGTGGGTTGAAAGCGCGCGCAGGTTGCCTAGACTGGCCCGCAATGTCGCCATAAGGGTTTTGATTCTTGGCGAGATATGTTATGGCGCCGCGCCAATGAACGACCTCGGTCGCCCATGCTTCGGATAGCGGGCGGCTCAACTAGGACATCACGCAAGGAGATCCTGTCATGAAGCATCTGCGCATTCCGCTGCTAGCCGCTGTAATCGGCGCGCTCATCGCGACGCCCGCCTTCGCCACCCAGACCCGCATCAACAGCTTGAGCGGCGGCGAGAAGAGCATCACCATCCGCGATCAGGCCAATATCTGGGCCTTGCCGCAGTTTCTCCCAACTTACGGCAACCAGGTTGACGTCGACGGCACCGCCGGCGCGAAGTACGGCACGATGAGTGTTCGCTACTCCCTAACCGACGCAGCCACGCTGCTGCTGTACGGCGCCAGCTCGCCGTGGAATGGCAAGGGTCAGATCGTCAACACGACGAGCGTCGCCGGCGCGACCGCTGGCGCTGCCTCTGGCTTCACGCCGACGCAGGACCCGACCAACCACCAGTTCGGTATCGGTTTCGGTACCAAGCTTGGCGAGTCCATGCGCTTGGGCACCTACCTCGGCATCGGCGGCCACAACGCCAGCTCGGCGCAGGAGCACTCGAACACCGCGATCGACTTCAACGTTGGTTTCGGGTTCAACCTCAGCGAGACGAACAACCTCGATTTCGGCTTGCACATCGGCTACGCGACGTTCACCGACCAGGGCACGCAGGGCGACCTGTATCTCCCCAACGGTCTGTTCAACGTCGGTCTCGTCGCCAAGGGCGAGTTCCAGGTCCACCAGATCGCGAAACTCGTGCCGTACTTCATGTTCTCGTACGACGGCCGCGGCGTCGCCCACACGGCCGATCAGCTCGGCAACGGCGCCAAGCAGGGCAACGCCACGCTGACGACGCTGTCGCTCGGCGCAGACCTCGCGATCAGCCCCGCCGAGGGCGTGACCGTGCAGCCTGGCCTTGGTTTGATGTACCGCACGTCCACCGTCACGGGTAACCCCACGCCGGTGCCGCCGGGCGCTCAGGTCACGATCGCGACGCTCGACAACAGCTCGTCCGACATCATGCCCTACTACGGTTTCGCCGCAGAAGCCGCCGCGTTTGATTGGTTGGTCCTGCGCGTTGGCGCCCGCCAGACGATCGTCCGCACCGACATCGGCAGCACCGCGCCGAACGGCGCGCCGTCGAACGAGCAGCACACGTCCAAGGTCCTCAACACCGTCACGACCGGCTTCGGCATCGCGCTGCGCGGCTGGCAGATCGACCTGAACGTCACGCCGCAGTTCTTCAACAACGGCATCTTCGCTGCCACCGGCGCCGCCACCGGCGGTTTCGCCGCGGACTTCGCCATCGTTTACGACTGGTAGACCGCACGCATGGTCGAGTTGGTTAGCCGTCCCCGGCTAGCCTCTCCCGGTGTCTTCTCTCTGAGGGCCCGGTCGGCAGACGCTCCTGAGCGTGCGCCGACCGGGCCCTTGGTCTTTTTTGCGCCATCATGTGCCGCTCCGACTGAACTTCTGCCATCGTCCCGGTTCATCCGCGTGGTCCTCATCCCCCACCGCCATTGCCCAGGGAGCTCCCGCCGTGCTGACTCGAACCCTCGCTTGGGTGCTCGCCGCGACCTTCCCTAGCTCGGGTGACCTGCCGGGGCTGGACAGCCTCGATGTCCGGCCCAGTCTGCGCCAGCTGCAGCGCGAGGCGGCCCCGGTCTTTGCGCTTGGCCTGTATGGCAGCACGGGCGCTTTCTTGCTCTGCCCGCTGCTCACCGTCGGTTGGCCGCTGCCCGCGTTCCTGCTGCCCCGCCGTGTGCTGGATCGCCACGCCCACGCCATGGCCGGGCATCGATTTTACTTGGTGCGTCAGGCGATGCTGATGATCAAGACCGTCGGCGCCGCGCTCTGGGGCGCGCATCCGGCGGTGCGCTCGCAGCTTGGTTTGGCGGCGTATGAGCCAGATCCAGGGACCTTTCGAGGTGACCATGTGGTGCCACAAACGCCGCGGTCGGCGCCGCAGCCCGCGGAGATCCAGCCATGACCGCCACCGCCCGACCCGGCGCGCACCTCGCCTACCGCGAAGGCTCGCCGTTGGCGTTGGAGGCCGACTACATCGTTGTCGGCAGCGGGTCCGGTGGCTCTCCAGCCGCGCTGGTGCTCGCCCGCGCTGGCTATAGCGTCGCGTTGCTCGAGGCCGGGCCATGGCGCGATGCCGACGACTACCCTGCGACTATGCTCGGGGTGATGCGGGACCTCTTCCCCAACTGGGGCGCGACCGTCGCGGTCGGCAACTCCATCCTCCCGATCGTGCAGGCGCAGCTGGTCGGCGGTGGCACGGTCATCAACAGCGCGATCATGGTGCGAACGCCCGGCGACGTGGTCGCATCGTGGGCATCGGATCACGGGCTCGGTGACGTCTTGAACCCCGGAAACATGGGTCCTGCGCTCGACCGGATCGAATCGGAGCTGCACGTCGCCGACTCGCTCGAAGACACGGGCGCCGCACGCTTTGGCGGCAGCAACCAGCGGCTCCTCGATGGTCTGCGCGCCGGCGGCCTGAGCGCGCACCCAACCCGCCGCAACGTGCGCGGCTGCCAGGGGCAGTCCCGTTGCCTGCAGGGGTGTCGCCTCGGCGCAAAGCAGTCGAGCAACATCGGCTGGATTCCAGAGGTCCTGAGCCTCGGCGGCACGGTGCTCTCCTGCGCGCCGGTGCAGCGTGTTCAGATCGTCGATGGCCGCGCCGTCGGTGTGCAGGGCCGCTTTCGCCACCCGCAGACACGGCGCGCGGGCGCGCGTTTCATCGTGCGTGCCCGGCGCGGTGTGTTGCTCGCGGCCTCGGCCACGGGCACTGCGCCGCTCCTGCAACGTAGCGGCGTGCGGTCGCCGGCGCTCGGGCGGTTCTGGCGGGCCCACCCCGGCGCCGGGATCATCGGCGTGTACCCTGACGTCATCGACATGTACGAAGGCGTGACCCAGGGCACCGCGTCCATCCATCACCGCGGCGAGCACGGGCTGAAGTTGGAGAGCCTCGCGCTGCCCCTCGAGCTCGTCGCCGGGCGCACAAGCGGCGGTGGCAAGCAGCTCACGGCCCGGCTCGGCGATATTCGCCACCAAGCGATGTGGATCAGCGCCGTCCGAGCCGAGGCCGTCGGTACGGTGCGGCAGGGCAGGCTCGGTGGCGTGCGTGTCGCCTACGAGCCGACACGCAGAGACCTGGAGCGGCTTCGCCTCGGCAGCGCGCTGCTCGCGAGGACGCACTTCGCCCAAGGCGCGTCGCGGGTCCGCCCCGGCGTTGTCGGACTGCCCTTTGAGATTGGACCGGATGAGGTGCACCTGCTGGAACAAGCGCCGCTCCACAATCGCGCGTGGACGTGGGTGCTGAGCCATCTTTTTGGCGGCGCGGTGCTCGGTGCCGACCCCAACACCTCCGTCGTCGCGCCAGACCTGCATGTGCGCGGGGTGCGCGACTTGCATGTGGTTGACGCGTCCGCGCTGCCCACGACGCTGGGGGTGAACCCGCAGCACACGATCATGGCCGTTGCCTGGATCATCGCGGATCGTCTCGCCAACGACGACAGAACCCGCACAAAATCGGCCTCCAAGCGGGACTGAATCGCGTCACCTCGGGTACGATGCTGGCGAGGTCCACGCCGCTTCGACCCACCCCCGCCGTTTCGACCCCTCCATGCGGGGCGATCTGTGCGCCAGCCCGTACCCGCGGGTTCCAGCAACGCGCCAGCGATGGCGACAGGAGTTCCCCATGGCGACCATGTTGCAGCTGCTCAACGATAACGCCCC
>CALENB010000555.1 GCA_937910235.1 uncultured Myxococcales bacterium
GTGCTGGCGTTGGACGAACTGCGACCCGCAACGAGGATCTTGGTCCCCGCCATCAGCACCGCGCCAACGTCTAACAAGCCATCTTTGGCCAAGTCCCGAGCCCACACCCCAGCGGCGCCGGCGATGCAGGCGCCGGAGCTGCACACATCTCCAAGCGTGCATTCGTTGCCATCCTGGCAGGCCGCGCTATTGTTCGTATTCAAACATTTTCCCAAAGCGCACTGGTCGTCCGTGCAGTGGTTGCCGTCATCACAGACGTACTGGCCCCCTGCTCAAGTGCCAGTCGCGCAACTCTCCCCCTTCGTGCAAGCGCTGCCATCGTCACAAGGCCCGACGATAGCGGTGTGCACACATACGCTAATCTTGTCGCAGCTATCCTTGGTGCAGGGCTCCTTGTCATCACAGTCCACAAAAGTGCCGATGCACGTGCCGCTCGTGCACACGTCGGCCTTTGTGCACGCTTCGCCATCGTCGCACCCCTGACCCTCGCTCGTTGCGGCATGCGTGCAGCCCACCGCAGCGTCACAGACATCCGCGGTGCAAACGTTGGCATCGTCGCACGTGGTCTTGCTCGGTTTGCACTGGGTGCCCACACATCTATCGCCGCTGGTGCACGGCTCCCCATCGTCGCAGGTGGTCGTCGTGCTGCTGGTAGGCAGGTGTGCGCAGCCATTGGCCTTGCTGCAACTATCGATCGTGCATGGCTGCTTATCGTCGCAGTCTGTCTTCGCGGTCGACACGCACGCGCCTGCTTTGCAGATGTCGCCCGAAGTACAAGCGTCACCGTCGCTGCACGTCGCCGTTGTGGGCTGGAAGAGACAACCGAGCGCCTTGTCGCACGTATCCTCGGTACAGGGCTGGTCGTCGACGCAAGTCAGCGGTTTGCCGAGGCACTTCCCGACGCCATCGCAGGCATCGCCAGCGGTGCAGACCGTGCCGTCGCTGCAGCTGACGCCAAACTTCAACGCCGCCGCGCCGCAGATCCCGGTGACGGCTGAGCAAGCCGCCACGGTGCAGGGGTTGCCATCACTCGCACACTTCACCGTGGTTGCGATGTCGAACACACACTGCTTTACCCCTGATTTTCCGGCCTTGCAGACAAAGACGCCGTTGCATTTATCCCCGTCATCCCACTTGCCGCAGTCGTTATCGGACGTACACGCACAGACGTTGACGCCGCCGACGCAGCTGCCCGCCTTACAATGATCGCCTGTGGTACAGAGCTGGCCGTCGTCGCAAGGCAGACCTGCCGCCTTGGGTGTGAGCACGCACTTACCCGTCGCCGCTTGGCAGGCATTTTTTTTGCACGCGACGTCCAAGCCCGCATCGCATTGGACGATCGTGACCGGGTTGAGGTGGCAGAGATGGCTCGCCTTATCGCAAAATAACGTGCCGTTGCACGCATCCCCATCTTCCATCTTCAAGCAATCGGTGTCGCTCTGGCACTCGCAGACCATCTTCCCGGCGTCACAGCTCCCCGAGCCATCACAGACGTCACCCGCCGTACAGGCCGAATTATCAGCGTCGCAGGTGGTTTTGTAGGGCAAGTTGACGGCCGTGCACACGCCGGTCTCCGGTTTGCACAGCGTCTTGGCGCAAGCGGTATCAGCGACGGTCTTGCAGACGACCACAGTCTTGGGGTTGAGTTTACACACCGACGTCCCACCTGGCCCCGCCACGAGGTTGCAGTACAGGGTGCCATTGCACTTATCGCCATCATCGAGCTTCTCGCAGTCCACGTCGTTCTTGCACGGGCAGGTGTCGGTGCCAGGAACGCACGCGCCTTTCGTGCAGACATCGCCAGTGGTGCACGGGTTCCCGTCGGAGCAGACGCCGCCAGCGTTGATGACCTGAAGCGGGCACTGCCCAGTTTTGCCCTCGCAAACACGCGCGAGGCAGGCCGTATTGTCTGACGTAGCACACTTCACAACCGTCGTCGGGTTGACCTTGCAGACCCCCGAGCTCAGCTGGCAATACAACGTGCCGTTGCACAGGTCGCCATCTTCCTCTTTGGCGCAGTCCTTATCACTTTTGCAGCACGACGCCGTGCCGATCGTGCAGCCGCCCTTGCCATCGCAATGATCACCGATCGTGCAAGGGTCACCATCCGTGCAGGGCGCCGTCTGGCTGTGCAGCTGCTTGCTACACTGGCCAGTGGTCGGGTTGCACGCGGTGTGGGCGCAGGCGGAGTCCGAGCCCGAGTTGCACGTCACCACGGTCGATGGGTTCACCTTGCAGGCGCTCGCCGCGTTGTCACAAAACAGCGTGCCGTTGCAGGCGTTGCCGTCTTCGTACTTCGCGCAGTCCTGCTGTTTCGTACAACAGGCCGCGATTCCGGGCGTGCAGCCGCCCTTGCCGTCACACGTGTCGCCGAGGGTGCAGGCCACGTTGTCCGAACACGCGACCCCCTTCTTCGCAGGCGTTGGCGAACAGGTCCCGGTCGCTGGCGTGCATGTGGACGCGACGCAGTCCTTGGTGCCGCCGCTACATGCCACCACCGTCGCTGGATTGGCCTTGCACCGCCAGATCGGTCCAGATTTATCGCAAAACGGCTCGCCGTTACATTGGTTTGCGTCGTCGGGGCAGTCCGCATCGGTCATGCACGTGCACGCCGCGATGGCGCTCTGGCAAAGACCGGCCGCGCAGTGGTCGTCCGTCGAGCAGGCTAGACCGTCATCACAGGGGCTCAACGGCGCGTCCGACGTCGCCGCAGGCAGCACCTCCCACACACAAGGCCCGGTCGCGCCGTCTCCGCTTGGGCATCGCTTCCTGGTGCGCTCGATCGGGGTCACTTTGCACTTGCCGCTAGACGGAACACACGCGTTCTTCAGGCAAGCCGTGTCTGTCGACGTCGCGCAGACGACTTTTTCTGCGGCGTTTCGTACGCAGACGAACGGCGACGCCTGGGTCCCCGCGCCAAGGCACACGTTGGGTCCCAAGCACAGGTTGAGCAGTGACCCTACCGGTGCGCTCTCGCAGACCTTGAACCCGGGCTCGCAGGCGCATGCATTGGGACCAGAAGCGCACTCACCATCCAAACAGAAGTCGCCAACGGTGCAGGCGCGGCCATCATCACAGGGGTTGCCAGCTGGCAGCGTCGCGCACGTCGGCGCTGGGCAGGTGTCCCCTACGCAGCGAGTATTGAGCGGGGCTGCGTCTGCGGCGTTGTCGTCGCTGAAGGCGTCACCAGCGGTGTTGACCGTGGCCGCTTTGCTCGCGGGTGAGGTACATCCGGGGATCAGCGCCAGGAGCGAGACGAGGAGCAGCGCGAGGAACGGCGCGGAACACGGCGCGGAACACGGCGCGGAACACGGCGCGG
>CALENB010000556.1 GCA_937910235.1 uncultured Myxococcales bacterium
GGTACGTCCCCAGAGCCGCGAAGGCCGGGGACACAAAGGCGACAGAGAGGACGAGCGCGAGCGTCGCGATCAGCGCACGACCGGCGTTGTTCTTGACCATGAAGGACCTCCTATGAGCAACCGCGACATCGAATCGTCGCGAGGATAAGCGTCGCCTCCTTCCGGAGACCGCCGTCGAGGGCGCCCAATCGCTGGGCGCTGTTGGTGGGGCGGACTCCAACTGACGAACGTCAGCGAGCAAGCAGGTGACTAACCAGACACTGGGCGCAGAACGTGAGAGACAAGAAACAAATTTAAGTTAGACACGGAAGTTTCGGCGTCAATGGGAACTTTGCGACATCTGCAGCCCTTCTCGCCCGCCCATCCGGCCTCTACGCTTGCCGGTCGCCGACGTGGCAGGACGCCGACACGCTCATCGACGACGTCAAAGCTGACTTTCGCCGCCCAGGACGCCTCGCCGCGGCGCTGCAGTATTACCGGCAGCTGTCGGACACCATCAAACGCACCGAAGACAACGCCAAGGTACGCGCGCCGGTGCAGATGCCCTCGCTCGTCATTGTCGGCGACGACGACGGCGCCCTGCGCTTTGACGTTGATTTTGCGGGCATGGAGCGCGCCTACGCCGGTCCAGTGCAGACCGTTCACGTGCCCGGCGCAGGCCATTTTGTGCCCGCGGAGAAGCCCGAGGCGGTGCTGGCCTGTCTGATCCCGTTTCTGCGTGGCCTGCCTGACTGGTAGCCTCCGTCTGCCTTTGAACGCCTCATGATTTTGCACAGCGCGGCACCCCAGAATCTCACGCAGACCTGCTACGCTGGGCCGCAGCTACCACCCCCGCGCAGCTACCCCCCGCGCAGCTACCCCCCCCGCGCAGCCACACCAGAGGAGTCGGCACGATGACGGAGCGCTTCAACGACCTGCTGTTTCACTACGCCCAGGAACGCGACGAGGAGCAGCGGCAGCGCCTCGACCAGCGCCTGTGGGCGACTTACGGCGCCGAACGCGCGGTGTTTGTGCTGGATATGTCGGGATTTTCAGCGATCGTCGAGCGCCACGGGGTGGTGCACTACCTGTCCATGGTGCGTCGCATGCAGCTCACCGCGCAGCCGGTGATCGAGAGCTACGGCGGGGTCATCGTGAAGTTTGAGGCGGATAACTGCTTCGCGACGTTCCCCGATTCCCTCGGCGCCGTGCAGGCTGCGGTGGCGCTGAACCAGAGCTTCGCCGCCGCCAATCTGCTGACGCGCGACTCGTCGGACATCCACATCTCCTGTGGCATCGACTTCGGCGCGATCTTGATGGTCGACGGCGACGACATGTTCGGCCACGCCGTGAACCGCGCCTCCAAGCTCGGTGAAGACATCGCCAACGCCGGGCAGATTCTGATAACCAAGGAGGCGCGCGACCGCATCCCCGCCAACGTCGGCTTCCGCTTCGATCCGCAGAATTTCGCGATCTCGAACATCGAGATCAAGGCCTTCCAGGTGTTGCTAGGCCGCTAGCTGCGCCCGGCGACCGTAGATTCACGCACGACGCAGACGCGAGGCCCACGCGCGGTTGCGCTCTCGTCCAAAGAAACAGGCGTCTCAGGCGCCAACCCCGCACCGGACACGCCCTGTCCGCGGAGATCCCATCATGGCTTACGTCCTCCCTACATCCTTGAACCCCGCCGTCAACGTGGCGGGGCCACGCAGCCAGCCGCGCGCCCGCGTCAGCGCCGTGTTCGCTGGCTTGCTGTTCGCCGCGCTGCTGCTCCCCGCGGGCTGCGGTACCGACACGCCGACGGGCGTTGGCGGCGGTGACGCGGGGCTTGATGGCGCGACCGGCGACGCTGGCAACGGCGCGAGCACCACGCCGACGTTCCACCGCGACATCGCCCCCATCGTCTTCGCCAAGTGCGCGAGCTGCCATCTCGACGGCGCGATTGGCCCCTTCGACATCACCAAGCCCGCCGTCGCCAAGGCCATGGCGCCCGCTATCGCCGCCTCCGTCGCCTCCGGTCGCATGCCGCCTTGGGGCGCGCAGGACACCGCCGAGTGCACGCCGCCCAAACCGTGGCAGAACGACGCCCGCCTCACCCAGGCCGAGAAAGACAGCATCGCAGCGTGGGCCAAGGCCGGCGCACCGCTGGGAGACGCCGCCGACTCTGCGCAGCTGACGGTCGCCAAACCCGTGGCTTTGTCGCGCATCGACCGCACCCTCGTCAGCGACAAGGGGTTTGTCGCCGAGGGCACCAAAGATCAGTTCGTCTGCTTCCCATTCGACCCCAAGATCACGACCGACAGCTGGATTCAAGGTGTCAACTTCATCGCCGGCAACCCGCTTGTGGCCCATCACGCCCTGCTCTTTCTCGACCCGACCGGCGCTGCAGCCAAAGCGGCCGGCACCAAGGGTTGGTACGACGGCTTTGGCAGCTGCAACGTGAACGGCGGCCTCGTCGCGGCCTGGGCGCCCGGCGCGGTGCCGGTGGAGATGCCGGCGGGCGCGGGCATCCCCATCAAGAAGGGCGAGCGGCTGGTTATGCAGATGCACTACCACCCGATCGGCGCGGCGGCTGCGGTGGATAAGACGAAGGTGCAGCTGAAGATCACGTCGGAGGCGCCGAAGTACGAGGTGCAAGCGGCCCTGATCGGCAACGCACGCAAGGCCTCGCAGGGCCTGGAGCCGGGCGAGGCGGATGACGGCAAGGTCGAGTTTCGCATCCCCGCGGGCGCGGCCTCTCACGCTGAGAGCATCTCTTGGACGATGCCGCTGTCGCTGGCGCAGGCCGGGATCAGCCACATCCGCGTCATGGGCATCGCCAGTCACATGCACTACCTCGGCGTGGACATGCGCATCTGGGTCGAGCGCCGCACCTCGTCGGCGGCCCCGGCGCTGTGCTCCGCTGGCGACAAAGGCACGCTGGAGCCCTGTGTCACCACCAACTGCGCTGGCGCTGCGGGTGACGCGCTGACCAACTGCGCGATCGCGAACTGTACCAAGCAGCTGCAGAGCATCGCCCCAGGCTGCGTCGGCTGTCTGACGGAGGTGCTCAAGACCGGCAAGGCCGACCTGTGGGCGCCGTGTCTGGCCGCGGGCACGTTGCCGCCTGGTCCGGCCGGGAGCGACAAAGACATGTGCCTGCTGCACACGCCTGCCTATGACTTCGCGTGGCAGCGCTTCTACACCTACCAAGCGCCGATTGAGGCGCTGCCCGCGCTGCGTCCCGGCGACACGCTGAAGATGCGGTGCGTATACAACAACTCGACGTCGAATCCGGTGCTGGTCAAAGCGCTGAGCGACCAGGGGTTGAAGGCGCCCGTGGACGTCGGCATCGGCGACACGACGCTCGACGAGATGTGCCTGACTGGCCTGTACCTGTTGCGGGACGTCAGTAAGAAGTAGGTGCGGCTACGGCTGCGGCTGGGCTCCGTGCGTCAACGCGACAGGCGTAGCGTCACGCGCGTGATCACGGTACTTTGCGCCCCGTGAACACGCCTTCGCTCGACCCCGACGCCCCACGCCCGGTTTGGCCCGACCTGCCCGCGGCGCCGCTGTCATATCTCGATGAGGCGCGCTCCGCCGTGCGCGCCGAGCAGCGGATCGCTGGACGCGCGCGCCGGTTGGACACCCTCGAAGTCCACGAAGAGCCTGATTCTCCGGGCATCTATCGTCTCGATGTCGGCGATCTCTCCGAAGGCGACGCGTCCTGGGAGAACGCACGCGCCTTCAAACCCGTCGATCTCGCCGACACGGCGCGGCTGCTCGCTGGCGAGCAGGTGCTGACCCTGCAGGAGATGCGCTGGAGCGGAGAGGTGGTCGCCGTCGACGAGGCCGCGTCGGCGATCTGGATCGCCGTCGAGCCCGGCGCAGACGCCCCGTGTCCAGGTGAGTTCCTGGTGCTGCCTTTCGATTTTCTCGCCGGTCTGCAGGGCGCGTGTGACGCCGACCGCCACCCCGCTTGGCGCGACGCCCTCTGCCGAGCCCTCGGCCGCGCGCTGGACGGCCCCATCGCGCCGGACAGCGCGTCGCCGATGGCTGACGCTGACCTGACCGACGAAGGGTCGCCGGGCGATGACCTGACCGATGACGACCCGACGGATGACGACCTGACCGAGGACGACCTGACCGATGATGACGACGACGAGGAGGATCCTGACTACACCGCCGAACAGCGCCGCGCGCTCGCCCAGGCGCGGATGCAAGCCCACCTGATCCAGCCGTGGGCCATCCTCTGGGGGCCGCCGGGCACCGGCAAGACCTGGAATCTCGGCCACGAGGTCGCGCGCCTCGCGCCGCGGGAGCGGGTGCTCGTGGTGTCGACCACCAACCGCGCGACGGACGCCGCGGCGCTGCACATTGGTCGCGCGTTGAGCGAGCCGGGCCAGCGGCCCATCGACGCCAAACGCGCCGCGAATCTGCTGAAGGACGGCCGGATTCGGCGGGTCGGATGGGGCGCTGACATCGCCCAGTTTGAGGCTGAACAGCTCATCGCGCTGCTCGACCCGGAGAGCGTCGCGGCGCGGCGGGAGCTGGCCCGCGTGGTGCGCGCGCGGTCCCGCAGCCGCACGTCCTCGGAGCGGGCGCGGTGGGGCGTGGCCCTCGGTGAGCTGCGCGCCAACGTCGGCAATGAGCTGCGTGAGGCCATGGGGCCCTATGGACCGCGAGTCGTGATCGCGACCGCGTTCGCGGCGGTGCGGGCCTTACGGGATCCAGACTTGCTGGGCTGGCTGGAGGTCCACGGCGGCTCGTTCGACCGCGTCGTCATCGACGAGGCCGGCCTCATCTCCCGCGCCGCAGCGGCGACACTGGCGCTCTGGGCGCGGCGGGGCGTGCTGCTGGTCGGCGATCCCCGCCAGCTGGCGCCAATCGCCCGGCAAAGTCGCGTTTTGGCGCCGTCGCGGGGTCGTTGGGTGGCGGAGAGCGCGCTGGCGTTTCTCGCCGCCGAGACCCCCCTGCCGCTCGGCGTGCATCGCCTCAGCGAGCAGCACCGCATGCACCCGGACATCCGCGCCGTGGTCAGCCACTACCAGTATGACGGCGAGCTGCGCGACGCCGCGGCCATCGCCAACCGCGTCGAGGTCGCCCGTGATGCCGGCCTGCAAGATCAACCCCGCGCGCTGTGGCTGGTGCTCGACGAACACGAGCCCGATCTCGCTCGGCGTCGCGCCAGTCGCGGTCCGAGTCACCGCAGCTGGGTGCGCAAGTCGTCTCTGGAGCTGTTTGCCCGGCTGCTCGACCACCTGCCCCACGCCGCCGCCAGCAGCGGCCTGTTCATCAGCCCGTTTCGCGCGCAGGCCCACGCCGCCGCCCGCCTGCTGGAGGCGCGCCCGGACACCCCGTCCTGGCGGGCCTCCACGGTGCATGCCCAGCAGGGCGCCGAGGCTGAGTTTGTGGTCTTCGACGCGGTGCGCGCCTCGTCGACGGGGTGGCCGGAGCACGAATGGCGGCGCCTCGTGAACGTCGCCCTGAGCCGCGCCCGCACGCAGGTGCTGCTGATCGCCGCGCGCGACGAGCTGGTGCAGCCCTGGATGCGCCCGCTGCTCGCCCACGTGCAGCCGCGCCGGGCCTCGTTTCGCCAGGGTGGCCTGCGTCTGGAGGTCGCGCCGGGGCTCCCCGCTGGGCCGCTGACCACGCTCGGTGGCCGACACTGCCAGGCGCGTGCGCCCCACCTCACGCTGCCCGGAACCCTGGGCGCGCAGCTGGCCTCGCGGCGACAGATGCGGCCGATCACCAGCGCCGAGCAGGAGCGCCTGTGTGGGCTGCGGCTCGATGGCGGGCCGCGGTTGGTGCGGGGCGTGGCGGGCAGCGGCAAGACGTGGATTTTGGCGACCTGGGTGGCGCGCACCCTCGCCGACCCGGCGCTGAACCACCTCAACAAGGTCTGGCTGGTCTACGGCAACCACGCGCTCAAACCCCTATTGCTTCGGCTGATCCAGGAGGCGTGGCGGGCGGCGCAGCCCGATCGACCGATGCCCACGGAGCGCCTCGCGGTGCTGCACATCAAGGGTGTGCTGACGTCGCTGCTGCGCGAGCAGGGCCAGGCCATCGATGGCTTTGACTACGAGCAACAAGCGCAGGCCTGGCTCGATGGCCACAGCCGCGTGCAGCTCGACGGCGCGCCGCCGGAGCCGCGCTGCGATGCGCTGTTTGTCGACGAGGCCCAGGACATGGGCGCCGTCACCCTGACGCTGCTGTTTGGGCTCGTGCGACCGTGGGATCCCGACCGCCCCGGTCGCCGCGCCGTGCATGTGTTTTACGACAACGATCAGAACGTCTTCGCCCGCGCGACGCCGCGCTGGAGCGACCTTGGCCTCGACCTGCGGGGCCGCGCCGCGATCATGCAGACCAGCTTCCGCTCGACCCGGCCCATCGTCGAGCTCGCGCGCAACCTGCGTTATCAGCTCGCGCCGCCCAAGCGGGACCCCGATCACGACGAAGCGGTGCGTCGCGGCATGTTGGCGGTGGATGAGCGCCTGGGGCGACGCTGGTGGCGGGTGCGATTCGCCGAGGTGGACGGGCCGCTGCCCTCGGTGCGCGCCTTCCAGGACCGCGACGCCGAGCTGACCTTTCTCGCCGAGACCATCACCCGCTGGCTGACGACCCAGACCGTCGCGCCCGAAGATGTCGTGGTGCTCGTCAATGGCGCCGAGGCCCGGCAGCGCGTCACCGGCGCGTTGCAGCGCGCCTTGGCGGGCGGCGCCGCGGCGCGAACGCCCGGTGCGGCGCGGGTGCTGGTCAGCGAGCAGCGCGGCCAATCGCTGCAGGAGGAGCAGGGCGTGCTGCGGGTGACCACCGCCCACAGCTTCAAGGGCCACGAGGCCGAGGTGGTGGTCGTCGCGTGCGCCGACACGTTTGTGGCTGGGGATGGTCACGGCGGTCGCCAGCCCCTCGTCGCGCCCCTGTACGTGGCGCTGACCCGGGCGCGCAGCGTGTTGTTGGTCACAGGTCTTCAGAGCCCGAGAAATCACGCCGCGCAGCGCATCATGAGCGCGCTGACGTCGTGCCACGGTCAGCAGCGCAACGCGCCTGTGGTGCGGGATGACCTGCCGCGCCAGCGCCTCCTGCAGCTGCTGGCCGAGCGCTTGGGGGATCGGGAGCTGAGCCGTTGGCTGGCGGAGCTCGACGAGCGGATGGAGCTGACGACCGATCCCATCTGGACCGACGACGGCCGCCTCATCGCCGCGCCGGTGGTCCAGCTGCGGCAGGGGCGCTCACGGTGGGTGGTGTTTCGTGATCCGGGGCCGAGCCTCGAGGTGTTGGCGCTGCTGCGAGACGTCGGCGTGGGCGTGCTGCAGCCCGGTCAGCAGCCGGGGGCCCAGGCGACGCTGGGGCTGTAGGCGACGCTGGGGCTGTAGGCGACGCTGGGGCTGTAGGCGACGCTGGGGCGGAAAGCGCGACGTCAGGCCGTCAGGCCCCCTGCGCCGCGGCGCCGACTAGAACGGACCATAGCCACCGGTCGACGCCGAGCCCGTGAGACGCACCAGCCCGACGCGCTCCAGCTGAGCCAAGGCGACGTCGGTCTCCGCGACCGACACGGCCATGCGCGCCGCGATGACGGCGCCGCTCAGCCCAGGCTCGTTGTAGATGAGCGAGAGCACACGTCTGGCGGTAGGGCTCAAGGCCGCCAGCGCCGCGCTGCGAGCCCGTTTTGACGGCCGTTTCGGCGCCGGCGCCGGGCTTCTGCTGGCTGCCGCGAGCCGTGGCGCGGCGACGGGTTTGGGGGCTGGGCGCGTCGGTGCAGCGGCTGGTGGCGGGGCTGGGGCCTGCGACGCCGTCGACTCGTCGTCCGGGTCGTCACTCGCGTCGGGGTCATCACTCGCGTCGGGGTCGTCAAAATCAAGCCCAAACACCGACGCGACCGCGTCTGCCGAGAGCACCCGCCCTCGGGCGCGTTTGGGTACCAGCTCGGCGATGGCCTCGGCGACCATCTCGCCCGGGTCGACGCCGCGCAGCGAGAACAGCAGCCCTGGCTCATGATCCAGACGCGCGCCGACGCCGTAGAGCGCGGC
Organism: uncultured Myxococcales bacterium; assembly: GCA_937910235.1. Classification (GTDB taxonomy): domain Bacteria; phylum Myxococcota_A; class UBA9042; order UBA9042; family UBA9042; genus UBA9042. Next base: position 7,989 of record CALENB010000556.1, read on the forward strand.
CGCCACGTGTTTGCACATCGTCGCCCAATCGGGGCAGGTGCAGTGCATGTCGAGCTCGCTCGGCGCCGGAAACAGCCCGTCGCCGCGGCGCGTCACGACCGCCATCACGCCCGCGGACAGCTGCCCGCCGAGCAGCTCCACCACCGAGTCGATCTGTCCTGCGCAGTCGCGCTGAATCGCCAGCCAACGCGCCCGCGGCAGGGGTTTGAGCCGCAGCGTCACGCGATAGAGCTCGCTGCCGGCGACGAGCGCCTCGACGGTCGCGCCGCGATTGGCCTCCGTCATCACCCGCAGATTCAACACCGAGCCGTTGCGCGCGTAGGTCAGGCCACGTGGCAGGCGGTTGGCGAAATCACTGTAGGCCTGCAGGTTGGCGCACCACGCTTTGCCCCAGAAGGTGGTGGCGACGGCGCGACCGGCGATCTGGACGGGCGCCAGCTGCACCCCCGCCCCGAGCAGCTTCGCCGCCGCCTTCGCTGCCTTCGCGCGCCGCTGCGCCACGGGCACGTAGCGTCCCCAATGACTCATGACTGCACCGCGCTACGCAGGTCGAGCCGCACCAAGGCGAGCAGCTCGTCGTCCGACAGCTCCGTGAGCTTCGGCTCGGATTTACTGCCATCGGGCATGTTGAGCACTTGGTCGGAGAGGCGTTGTTTGTCATTCAGCAGCTGATCGATGCGCTCCTCCACGGTGCCTTTGCACACAAACTTCTGCACCAAGACGTTCTTCTTCTGGCCAATGCGGAAGGCCCGATCGGTCGCCTGGTTCTCGACGGCCGGGTTCCACCACCGGTCAAAATGGATCACGTGGCTGGCCGCGGTCAGGTTGAGCCCCGTCCCGCCGGCTTTGAGTGACAACACCATGAACGCGATCTCCTCATCCTCTTGAAAACGCTGCACCAACCCCGCCCGCTTTTTTACCGGAGTTCCGCCGTGCAAGACCAGCCCTGCTTTGCCGAAGCAGGTCTCCAGGTAGCGCTGTAACGGCTCGGTCATCGCGCGAAACTGCGTGAACACCAGCAGCTTCTCCTGCCGCGCCGCGATGGGCTCACAGAGGGCGCCGAGGCGCTGAAACTTGCCGCTGTGGGCGGGCGCGAAGCGCTCGTCGCCGAGCCATTGCGAGGGGTGATTACAGATCTGCTTGAAGCGTGTCAGGAACGCCAACACAACCCCGCGGCGTTGCATCTTCTCCTGGCCATCCGGCGACGCTTGTTTCGCCTCTGCGAGCGCGTGCGCCAAGGCGTCAACGGACTGCTGATACAGCGCCGCCTGCGGCTTGCTGAGCAGGCACTGGGTGGTGATCTCGGTCTTGTCGGGCAGGTCCGCGATGACGGTTTTGTCGGTCTTTAGGCGTCGAAGGATGTACGGCGCCACCAGCTTTCGCAGCGGCGCGTAGCCATCGCCGGCGTGCTGGGCCATCGCGTCACACAGGCTGCCAAAGGCGCGGCTGGAGCCGAGCAGGCCGGCGTTGAGGAAATCGAAGATCGACCAGAGATCACCCAGCCGATTCTCTACCGGCGTTCCGGTCAGCGCGAGCCGCCACTGGGCGTTGATCCGCTTGATCGCCTGGGTCTGCTTGGCGCCGGGGTTCTTGATGGCCTGGGCCTCGTCAAGGACCAGACACCGCCACGCATGCCGCTGCATCCAGGGCAGCCGCATCGCCGTGCCGTAGGTGGTGATGACGACGTCGTAGGGCCGCAAGCTCGCCTCGCGGAGCGACCTCAACTGGCTCGATGCCGTCTGGGAGGCGTGGGCGATGAACACCCGCAGCTGCGGCGCGAAGCGGTTGAGCTCTTGCTTCCAGTTATCCACCAACGAGGCGGGCACGATGAGCAGGCTCGTGCGCGGCGCGCGCTCCGGAAGCGTTGAGGCCGTATCTTGGGCCTGCAAGAGCGACAGCAGCGCGATGACCTGGATGGTCTTGCCCAGCCCCATGTCATCGGCCAGACACCCGCCAAGGCCGAGGCTGTGCAGGGTCCACAGCCACTGCACGCCGATCTCCTGATAGGGTCGCAGCTGGGCCTCGAGGCCCGCGCCGTCGCGGATCGCCGCCATCGTCTCGGGCGACCGCAGCGCGTCGAGCTGGGCGTGCAGCCACTTGCCGGCGACGACCTCAGACCAGTCATCGCCAGCGCTGGGCGCCGTCGCGTCGACCACGTCCGCCCCCGCCAGCAGCCGCATGGCTTGGCTGAAGCTGACGCCATCGCCGCCGGCCTGGGCCTTGAGCGTCTGCCACTGCGCCAGCACCTGCGCCAGCTTGTCGGGATCGACCTCAACCCACTGACCCTTGAGCAAGATGAGCCCGGCGCTCGACTGCAGCAGCGTCTCGATCTCGCGCGTCGACAGCGTCTCGCCGCCGAGCGTCATGTTGACCTGAAAGTCGAGCAACGCCTGCGCGCCAAACGTCGACGGCGCCGCGTCGCCCACCGTCACCGACACCGCCGGTCGCCGCCGCCGCTTGGTTTGCCACCAGTTCGGCAACCGCAAGATCAGGCCCGCACCCTCGAGGATCTCGGCCTCGCAGAGCAGCGCAAACGCCTCATCGGGGGTCCAGGCGAGCGGATGGTAGATGTCGTTGCTGTCGACCAAGTCCGCGATCAGCGCGCTCTCTTGCGCCGCCCGCTGCAGCGGCGTCAGCAGGGCGAGCAGGTTGGCCCGGTCGCCGGCGTACTCCTGCAGCGCCCGACTCAGGGGCACGTACTGCGGCCGCGCCCGCCCCGCGACTTGGCGCGCGTAGGTGGCAATAAACGCGAAGGGAAACGCCGGATCGGCCTTGTTCTCCGCCAGATGCAAACAGATGCGGCCGTGCAGATGCCACACCGGGTCGCTCGCCTCGAGGTAGCCCTGCACACCGCCGGCGTGTTCATCGGCGCGCTGCTGCAGCGCGTCGCCCATCACCAGCCACAGCTCAGCGAGCAGGGCCGGGTTGACCCGCTCCGCGCCCGGCATCGGCGGCACCGCGTCGGCGAGGCTCGCCAGCTGCGCCGGATCCGCGTCAGGCGCGACAAACCCGCCCTCAAAGGCCGAACTTGCGCACACCGCCCGCACAAACTGCCGGCCCAGCTCGCGCCAGAAACCCAGCGCTGGCGGCAGCGTCTCGCGCAGCTCCGCGGCGCCGAGGTGGAGCAGACCGTGGCCTGTGCCGCGCTGAAACGCCGTGTCGATGCGGCCGATGACCGCCGGGTCCACGCTCGGCTGGCCGCTGACGGTGTCGAGCCGGACCTGACCGGAGGGGGTGACGTGGCAATGAAGGGTGTGTGCAGTCGCCATGGTCAGCTCACCCCTCCTCGCGCTTCAAACGCTCAAACACCGCCGACGCCTCGGGGCTCTGCGCCGTCGCCCACGCCCAGCGAATGACCTTGCCGGCCTCCGCCAGCTCACCTAGATCACACAAACAATCCGCCCGCAGCACCAGGGTTTTTGCCAGCAGCGCCCGCGGTAGATGGCGATGCGCCGTCACGAGCGGCTGCGTCACGGCCAGCGCCCGGTCTGGTTTACATAACACACGCCAGTGCTGCGCCGCGAAGAGTCGTGCCGTCGCGCGGGTGAGCGGCACGGGATCATCGTCCGCCAACGCCGTCAGCAGCGCGATCGCCGGCCGGTGCTGTGTCAGGAGCGTGAGGTGGCGATGCAGGGACTCCAGGGCGTGCATCGGCACCGCCACCCCCGCCTCGGTGGACCGCGCCACCGCCGCGATGTGCCGCTGCCACGGCCGCCCACCGATCTCGTCGGGATCGAGCCCCATCGCCGTCAGCATCGTGCGATTCGCCTGATCTTCCGGGCTAGGAGGTGGCCCCAGCGCCTCGGCGAGCAGGGCGCGCTGCGGGTCGGGCAGGTCTTTGGGCAACAGCAAGACGGCGTCCAAGGGCAGCCGCCGCAGGTCGCGCTTGGCGGTGCGCGTGCCGTCTTCGTCGTCGATGTCGATGAGCTGCAGCACCGTGCCGTCAACGGCGTCAATGAGCCACTCGGCGTCGCTGATCGTGTCGTCGAGCGTGCAGCCGACGAGGGCCTGAAGCCGCTCGGGATGCGCGGGCGCCAGGAGCCACGAGCGCGCTTGTTTCAAGGTCAGATCATCGAAGATCACGGCGTTTTAGCTCCCGTCGCCGTCGTCGTCGTCGCCGTCGTCGTCGAAGGCCGGCATCGGCGTCCCGGCCGCCTCCGCGTCATCGACGGTCGCGCGCAAGATCTCCGCCGCAACCAGGTTCATCTCGGGCTGGTCGCTCATCTCCGCCAGGGCGAGGTGCAGCACGCCGTTGGCGAGGGCCCGCAGGGTCGGCATGTCACGCTGGCCAGTGCGGCCGCACGCCAGCAGCGCGCCGACGACGTCGAGGTCGTCAGCGTGTGTCACGTGGAACTGTTGCGCCAACTCGGTCATCAGATCCGTCCAGGCCTCCGCGTCGAGCGCGGCTTCGTCGTCGGGTAGGCCAGCGGCGATGAAGGGGTTGAGCGTCGCCAAGTCGTAGCGGATGTACCGCAGCGTGGGCTCGTTGCTCAGCAGGTGAAACAGCCTGTCTTGGTCGGCGTCCATGGCGTCGTCGTTGAAGATCTGAGGGATGTGGCCGAGCTCCAACGTCGGCCGGGGCGCGCTGGCGGCGGCTTCGTCGGAGGCTTGGCAGCACTTTTTGTACTTCTTGCCGCTGCCGCACGGGCACGGGCTGTTGCGGTTGGGCGGGCTGCCTTTGACGGTGCCGGACTCGAAGAAGAGCCGCGCGCAGTGCAGCGCCATCTGGCCGAGCTCGCGTTCGCGTTCGTCGTTCGGGTCGTAGCCGGCGTCGGTGATCAGGGCGCGGTCGGCGGGGGAGAGGGGCGTTTCTTGTTGTTGCATGGTGGCGGGGCTCTTGGCGGGGGAGGGTGTGGAAGAGGGGGGGGAATTGCGAAGGGGTCAGCTCAGCCGCAGCAGCGCTTGTGCTTCTTGCCGCTGCCGCAGGGGCACGGGTCGTTACGACCGATCTTGATGACGCGCGTCGGCGACGGCCCATCCCTCGGCGCCAGCAGCGGCGCGTGGGTGTCGCGGGCGAGCGCGTAACCAGCGCGCAACACGTCGGCGCGGCGGGCGAACAGGCCCTCGATCCGTGGCGTCGCATGGCGCAGCTGGCCGAGGAGCTTGGCCGCGACGCCGGTGGGTGTCCGCCCGGTTTTGGCGTCCGTCCAGGTGCGCTTGCGATGGTCGCAGATGAAGGTGTAGGCCGCGTTCACGGGGTCATCGGAGGTCGGATTCGTCGCCGGCCAGAACTGCACGGTGACGTCTCTGCAGCCGCACTCAGGTCGCACGCAATAGGATTCGTCTACTTCATAGGCGCACCGGCCGGCGCTGATGTGCCAGGGCTGGCTGAGGGGAAAGACCTCGGTCCAGGGGACCAGCTCGCCGATCTCTTCGATCGCGCCGAAGTAGAAGGGGTGGTCGACGAGGTCGTCGACGGTGGCCGCCGCGATGACGGCGATCTTGCACCCGAGCATGAGCTGTTCGAGGTCCAGCCAGTCGCCGTCGTCGAGGCAGCCGCTGAGCCAGGGGGCGATGTTTTGGGGGGTTGGGAGGGTTTGGGTCTGTGGCGAGGACGCGACTTGTCGTGTGCTGACGTCGAGCGTGAGGAGGGTGTTGTCGGCGTCGGCGTCAGACAGAAGGGCCTTGGCGACGGTGTTTTGGGGCTGGAGGCGGATGTGCACGGCCTCGCAGCCGCAGGTCGGTGAGGCGCAGACTTGGACTAGCGCGTCGAACAGGGCGGGGGGATCGCCATCGGTCGCTGCGGTGAGCTTGTAGGCGTTGGGTGCGGGGGTCGGGTGGGGGTGGAGGTCGAACATGGGGCTTGTTTGCTTGATGAGGGGGGGTGGGGTCAAGGGGGGCGCACGGAGGCGCCGTCAGGTGCCGATCCAACGCAAAACCGTGCCGCGTCCAGACTGATCCACTTCAACCCCCGGCAGCCGCGCGAGGATGGCGCACACCGCCGCGCTGCGCTTGATGTTCAGCTCGTTCAGCACCGCCTGTTGGGTGACGTAGCCGCGCGCCTGAAGCGTCTGCCACGCCAACTCGAACATCCAGCTCGGCACCAGCTGCGGTTGGCTACCTTTGAGCAGCGACGCCTCGGTCTCGACGTATAATCCGGTCGGCGTCAGCTCCGTGACGATGTTGGGTTTGTCGTGCGAAAGGGTTAGAAACTTGGCGTTTTCGCGGGTTGCGGTCTGCAGGAGTTGATGGAGCCGCTCGTCGAATTTTGTCGGTCCTTGCGCCTGTGCCAGCTCCTTTGCCCAAGGCTTGGCTTTGGTGTGTCGCCAGACGTCTTCGGCCCAGGTCCAGGCCTCGGCGATGGCTTCGTCGTCCATCGTTCCACGTACAACGGTCGCGACCTCGATGTTGGAGAGCAGGCCTCCGGTGAGGTTCGAGGAGCCGATGACGAGGGCGGCGTCGCCGTTGTTGCGTCGGGTGAGGAAGGCTTTGGAGTGGAAGGTGCCGCCGCTGGGGTTGAGCGTGCGGAGCTGGGTGCCGAGGGAGCTGGCCATGGCGAGGCCGGCGCCGGTGGTGGTGCCGAAGGTGGTGGTGGCTAGGAGCCTGGTTTTGTCGCCTAGTTGGCGGAGTTGTTTGCTGAGGAGGTGGACGCCGGCTTCGTTGACGAAGGCGACGGCTAGGAGGGCTTCGTCGGCGTTGGCGAGGTTGTCGCGGAGGGCCTGGAGGAGGCTGCCGTCGGTGGTTTGGGCGGTGTTTACTTTCATGGGTGCAAAAAAAAAATGGGCGGCGCTGGTGTTGTTATTGTGGCGTCGCTGCCGTTGTAGCACGAAGGGCCGTTGACGCTCGCTGTCACCGAAAAACCCACACCAGTCACGAACGCACCCTCAAAACCGCCCCGGCCCCCGAAAAACCTCGGCCCGATGCCAAGCCGTAAACACCCCAGCAGCCCGATCCGCCGGCCCAGAGATCGGCATCGGCAGCGATCGCCCATGCAGCGACGCCAGCCCCTGCCCACCCAGCACCATCGACTCCACGTAATGCTGCGACACCGAGATCACCCCGCCCTCGGTCACCCCAAACGCCCCAACATCGAACGCCTTATGATGCAGCGCACACAACGCCAACCCATTGGTCGGATGATCCGGGCCATCTGCCGAGTGCCACCGAATATGCGCCGCTTCAATACCGACCGACGCACGCCCCAGCCGCCCGTCGTACCCGCAAGCGCAACATCGACTCTCATAAATCCTCAGGATCTCGGTCCGAAAGCCCGGATCACGCACGCGGCGCGTCGCCACCGGCACATAAGTCCACGCCATACCAACCGCGTCGAGGATCGACTCATGCAGCGACGCCGGGAAGTGCGCGTCGAGCAGCAACGTCGCGAGCCGATGCACCACCTCTGGATGGGCGCTCAGGAAGGCGTTCACGTCGGCGCGAAACCCGCCAGTCGCTTCCGCCGTGACGAGCTCTCCCTTGTTGATGTCCTTATCTCGCCTTCCTGCCGCCCGCTGCGCCAAAATCGCCTGCCGCTGCGGCACCTCCCAGAAGTGGCCGTCGCCCTCCAACCGCCAGAACGGGTCCCGCACCGTCTGCTGTCCGCCTGGGGCCAGGGGGCGCCCGAACTCGTCGAGCAACGCCGTCATCTTCTCGATCAGCGTCTTATTGAACACCAGCAGCCGAGGCCCGGACT
>CALENB010000557.1 GCA_937910235.1 uncultured Myxococcales bacterium
GCGAATTCTTCGGCGTCGTTGCAGCGAAAGGTGTCGGCGGAGCCCGCCCCGGCGGCGGCCGAGCCAGCGGCCTCCGAGACCGGCGGGTTACGTGAGGAGCTGCAGCTGGTGCGGGCGGCGCGGGCCGCGCTGGGCAACAATCAAGCCGACAACGCGCTGGCGACGCTGCGTGCACACGCCGACCGATTTCCCGCTGGCCAACTGCGTGAGGAGCGAGACGCGTTGCGTGTGGTTGCCCTCGTGCGGCACGGCGACGGCGCCCTGGCGCAGTCTGCGGCGCGCGCGTTCCTGCGGCGCTACCCGCACAGCATGCAGACCGGCATCGTGACGGCCGCGGTGCGAGGACTACGGTGAGGCTGCGCAGACCGCGGCGACGTGCCAGGCACACCAATCCTTGCGATCTGTTGACGCGGACTGTGCTAGGTTGAGTCCACGGAGGTGATTGTCGATGCAACCCGCGCGCATAGCCTTGTGGCTCCTGACTGCGACATGCGTCGTCGGTGGCTGCACGTTAGAGCGGGATCTTGACCTCGGAGGCGACAACTCCGCCCTCCTGGGGCGCTTCGACCTGCACAACCGCATCGGCAGCTCAGACCCGCGAACCTGCGTCGGTGCGGCGTGCACGCAGATTCGCGCCATGGACGGCGTTGGCCCGGGCGCGTCTGCGTGCCTGCAGGGCGGTGGCGCGCACTGCGTCGCCAAGCTCGAAGTCCGCCTCGTTGGCGCCACCCAGCTTGACGGCCCCCCGCTGCCTCCCGGCGCGACGGTGCCCCTCCCAGGCGGACCAGCCGCCGCGCTGCCTAGCGCCCCATCCGGCGACATCGAGCGGGTCTTGCGGCTGCGCAACGTCGCGGCGCCCGGTCAAGCCGCAGCGCTGCGGGTCCTCGCGGTGACGATTGAGGAGCGCTGTGGCGGAAAGCCGTGCGCTGGCGCCGTTGGTGTGGTCTGTACGCGCGGGCCGGCCGACCGACCATGCGGCGAGGCCCAAGCCACACGCCTAGTTCCCGCCAGCGCTGCGGGCATGCATGAGCACAACCTGACGTTGCGACGCTTGGCGAGCGTGCCGGGAGACCGGGAGGTGATCGTGCGGGTGATCGTCGGCGGCGATCCACGCTTCGCCGTCACGCCATGGCATGGGATGCTGAAGCCGCGTATCGGCGAGCCCCACCTCGTCCCGGCACAGTCGGTGCTCGCGATGCCGTGGAAGGGTCCCAACACCGTCACGCACGCCGCGATCAACCTCACCAACACCGGCGACGCGCCCGCGGAGTTGTACGGCCTTGAGCTCGCTGGCCACGGTGGCTTCGACTTTCGCCTCGCCGATGAGCCGACGTGGCACACGCAGGGAACCCAATTCGCGGCGCCCGTGCAGGTCCTGCCGCAGCATTCCGTGGCCGTGGCCGTGCGCTTTCAGCCCGACGACACCGCGAAAAAGCACGCTAGTCTGACGGTGATCAGCGACACGCCGGGCGCGGCGCCGACCGTTCACATCGTCGCCAACGGGGCGGCGCCATGCATGGAGTTGGCGCCAGCGAAGATGCTGACGCTTGGCACACTGCAGGTCGGCGGCTGCGCCGAACGCAAACTTGAGGTGCGGAGCTGCGGGACCGGGATGCTGGCCCTCACGGGGCTGGCGGTCGTCGCCGGCGCCGGGCTCCCGAGTGCACAGCCGACGTCGCCCGGGAGCGTCACCGCTGCGGCGACGGCCGACCTCGCCGCGACCCTCGCGGGCGCTGATGCACAGCAAACCGTCCATCCGTCGCTCGCCGCGCCCGTTCTGATCCCGCCGGGCGGCGCCCGCAAGTTGCGCATCCGGTACTGCCCGACGGCGCCAGGCGCCTTGGACGCTCAGGTAGAGCTGCGCGCCGACGGCCTGCCGCCGCGATCCTTGCCGGTGCAGGCCGCCGCGGTCGCGTCGCTCTGCCCCGTGGCCATCCTGGAGATCGCAGAGGGCGCCGACGTGCTGCCGCTCACCACGCTGCATCTGAGCGGCGCCGCGTCGACGGCGCCGGTCGCCGGAGCGCTGACGTATCACTGGACCGTGCAACAGCCCGCCGGCAGCCTGCGCAGCCTGAGCCCGAACCCGAACGTGGTCGCCCCGACGTTTACGCCAGCCGTCTCCGGCCCGCACACCTTCTGCTTGACGGTGCGCGACGCCGCCGGTCACCCCTCGTGTTCGCCGGCGTGCAGCACCGTGCAGGTCGTGCCGGAGGCCGGACTCCACGTTGAGCTGCTGTGGCACACCCCGAGCGACCCCGACGAAACAGACACCGGCCCTGGCGCTGGCAGCGATCTCGATCTGCACGTGACACACGCGCTGGCGACTGGGCCAGACCTCGACTGCGACGGCGCGGGCGATCCGTGGTTCCACAGCAGCCACGACGCGTATTGGGCGAACAGCGCGCCGTCGTGGGGCTCGGCGGCGCCAAACGCTGAGGACGACCCCACCGTCGATCTGGACGACACCGATGGCGCGGGACCGGAGCTGCTGAGTCTGGGTAGCCCGGAGGCCGGCGTCGCGGGCTATTTGATCGGTGTGCACTACTGGAACGACCACGGGTTTGGCCCTGTCCAGGCCCGCGTGCGCGTCTTCCTCGGCGGCACGCTCGCCGCGAGTTTTGGCAGCGTGACCCTGTCACCGCTCGACATGTGGACCGTGGGCCGCGTCGCGTTTCAGGCGAGCGCCACCGCCGCGCCAAGCATCACGCCCTGTTGGCAGAGCAAGCCGGCTTGCGAGGGTGGCCAACACTGGCAGAGCGGCGGCGCGGCGTGCGTGGCGAGCTGCTACTTGCCCGCGAACCCGCCTGCCACCAGCCACGCCCCAGCGTGCGGCGCCGCGCCGTAGGTCGGTTGAGATGACGACGCACCAGCGCATCACCCTCCGGTTTTTCACCCACGATGACGCGGAGATCGCCGGCGAACGCGAGCTCCGCTTTCGGGTGCTGCGTGAACCGCTTGGCTACGGCCGCGACGCGGTCGCGTTCCCGTTCGACGATGAGAGCCTGCATCTGTTGGCGCACGAGGCGGGCCGGGTGGTGGGGTGTGTGCTCTACCACCCCGAGACCGCGCTGCAGGGTCGCCTCTACCAGATGGCCGTATCGCCCGCGCTTCAACGCTCCGGGCTGGGTCGGCGGCTGGTCACGACGCTGGAGGACCGCCTGCGCACCGACGGCGTGCGGCGTGTTCACCTCCACGCGCGGGCCCATGCCGCCGGCTTCTACGGGCGGTTGGGTTACCAGATCGAGGGCGAACCCTTCGACGAGGTCGGGATGCCGCACCACGCCATGGCCAAGACGCTGCAAGCGCCAATCGGCTGATTTCTCGCGTCCTAGGTGGGCAACCGTATGCTGCAGGGGGGCCAGACGGGTTCTCAACCACCAGCGTGACACCCATGCCATCACTGCACCCAACCCAACCGACGCCCGCCACTGCAGCCTGGTTGCCGCTCCTCGTCGTGCTGCTCGCCGTGCTCGTGCTCTCGCAGCATGCGTGTGGTCCGAGCTTGGCGCAGCAGACCCCGGAAGAAGACCAGCTCCAGAGCGTAGTGCGACGCAACGCCGTGCGTTTGACGGGTCCAGAGGAAGTCCGGATCAAGGCCGGGCAGGCCGTACAACTCGAGTTTGAGCTGCGGATCGCGCCAGGATTCTACCTGCCCTCGCACGATGAGCCCGATACGAAGGCGCTCGCCACGTGGATCGAGCTACCGAAGCGCAGCTTCGCCCGGATCGACAAGGTCACGTACCCGCACGGCACGCTGGTGCAGCTCCCGACCCGGGTGGAGCCGCTGCTCGCCTACGATCGTGTCGTGAAGATCGAGCTCCGCTTGGCGGTGCACCGCAGCGTCGCCGCGATCCGCTATCTGCTGCCGTTTGTGGTGCACTATCAGCTCTGTACGGTGCGTGGCTGTGAGGTGCCAGAGAGCCAGACCGCGCGCGTCGCGTTCGAGGTCCTCGCCGCGGATGCCGGTGGTGACATGAAGGACCTCGCGCCGACTCAGTGAGCCAGCGACTGGCCGCCTCGTCCAAAGGCGCCGCAGTCCCGCTTTCAAGTTGAATCCTTCTCGCTAGCGACGCGTCAACCCTGTGAATCCTGGCACTTTGCGCCGGGACAGCTAGGGTGTGGTACTGCCGCAGCCTCGCTGCACACCGCTGGAGAGTCGCTCATGTCGCGTTGCCCCCCTATCCGTCTTCGTTCACTCACCCTGGCGCTCGCGTCGGCGTGCCTCCTCACCCTGGCGAGTCAGAACGTCGGCGCTGAGACGTACGGCGGCGAGGCGGCGCTGCTGCGCCCGCATGAGAAGTCGCCGGTACAGCTGCTCGACCTGAGCCTGACGATGCAGCTGCCAAAGACGACGGGGCGCTGGCACGTCGAGGTGCGGTACGTGCTGAAGAGCAGGGGCGCGCACGACCACACGCTGAGTCTGCAGCTGCCAGAGCGCCACTGTGACTCCGACAAACGCACGTGTCGATCGCCGACCGCCGGCCATTTTCACGGGCTGCAGACGACGCTGAACGGGGCGCCGCTCACCCCGACAGAGGACAAGACCGCGCCCGTAGCGGGGCAGCGGGTGTGGGTGTTCAAGGTGCCGGTGAAGGCCAAAAAGCAGGTCACGATCGTGCAGCGCTATCAGGTGGAGCGCACCACCGACGGCGAGGGCGAACTTGTGCAGGTGGACGTCGGCGCCGAGAACCGGTGGCACGGTCCGATCGCGAAGACCGCGGTGCGCGTCGACCTGCAGCAGCGACCTTGGACGCTGGGCTACCCCGTGGCGTTCCACTTGAGCCACTACGGCGCGGACATCCCAACCGAGGGCCTGATGAAAGGCGCCGCCACGACGCACCTGCGCTTTGATATGCGGCGGTTCCGAGCCGAGGCGCCCCTGCTCATCCATCTCGCGACGGCCGCCGATGTGAGCCCGGCGAGGCGTTGTCCCGACTTGCGGGCCGTCGCAAACGCGGTGCGAGGCAAGCAAGTAGAAGCAGAACTGAAGCGGATTTTGGTGATGCGTGACCTGACGGAGCTGATCCGTTGCCGCGCCCTGTATCTGGCGCTCTACGGCTTTCCCTTCAGCGAGAAGGACAAGCGAAGTCAGTTCTACGGCAACCCAGTCAGCTCCGCGAGCGCCAGCAAGACGGTGATGACTGGCAAGCGCACGTTCATGCGCGCCGGGCTGCAGCTCAACCCGACGTACACCGCGGACCTACACCCGCCCATGCATCAGGCCTACCTGACAGGGCTGGCGACCGAGATTCGGCGGCGCAGCAAGAAGTAGGAAGTAGGAAGTAGGAACGAAGACGGAGGACGGAGGCGTGGCCGATCCCCGCTGCTGCCGCTACAGACCGAGGTACATGCGGGCGACGCCCTCAAGACCCGTCGGGGGATAGCCGCGTGGGCCCTGGTACTTGTACCCGTTGATGTAGACCGAAGGCGTCCCGGAGATGCCGGCGCTCTGCCCTTCCGCCGCGTCAGCCTGAATGAACGCCTTGTGTTTGCCCTCGTTGAGGTCGGCGTTGAACTTGCCCATGTCGAGCCCGATCTCCTTGGCGTACTGCTCCAGGTTCGTGCGGGCCAGGGCCTGCTGGTTGGCGTACAGCTTGTCGTGATACTCCCAGAACTTACCCTGCGCAGCCGCCGCCATTGAGGCCTCCGAGGCGAGCTGTGCGTCGGAGTGGATGCTCGTGAGCGGCATGTGCTTGTAGACGATCTTGACGGTCTTCGGGTTGTTCTTCTGGAAGATCTTCAAGTTCGGCGCGATCTTGCTGCAGAAGGGGCACTGGAAGTCCTCGAACACGACCAGCTCGATCTTGGCGTCTTTCGGGCCGAGCGTCGGGCTGTTGGAGGTGTTGAACTTCTGCTTCGGTCCGGCGTACTGCGGGAAGAACTTGCCGCCTGCGATCGCCTTCTCGTACAGGTCCTTGTCCGTCGCGCCCTTGGCCTTTAGCTCGGTCGCGCGCTTGAGCTCCCCCTCGATGAGCGCCTGCAGCGTCGTCCAATCCTTCGGCTTCTTGATGCGAACGCCGTTGGCGAGGATGTTCGGGAAGCTGTGCGCGCCGATCTCGTTGGCCAAGACGCTGTCACGCGTGAGCTGGCCGCGGAACTTGTGGCTGTCGAGCGCAGCGTTGAACTTCTTCATGTTGAGCTTGAGCTCCTTGGCGTAGCGCTCGAGGCTCGGTCGATCGATGGCAAACGTGTTGGCCATCAACTTCGTGCGCATCTCCCAGAACTTGCCCTGCTCGTTGGCAGCCATGGACGCCTCGGCCGCGATGATGCTGTCCGGGTGCTGCGGCGGGATGATCTTGTGCTTGAAGCGGATCTGGATCTGCTTGCCATACTTCACCACAGCCTGATCGACGGCCTTCGAGAACTCCGTGCACGAAGGGCAGCCAAACGCGGTCAGCACGACGACCTTCACCGGGGCGTTGTCCGGGCCACGTTTGGCGTCGTCATCGTGGATGCCAACACGCCAGATCTGGTTGTCGGTCGGCGCGGCTTTCGCGGCCTCTGACGGCGCCGGCGGCGGGGGCGGGGGCGGGGGCGGGGGCGGGGGC
>CALENB010000558.1 GCA_937910235.1 uncultured Myxococcales bacterium
CCTCACCCTTGGCCCGGCGGCCTTTCGGCGACATCTGGATCCACTCGAGTTCGCGTTTCAGCGTCTTTTGCCGCTCCGACTCCGACTTCTCCTCCTGAGCTAGTCGTTTGCCCTTCTGGTCGAGCCAACTCGAGTAGTTGCCCTTCCACGGGATGCCTTTGCCGCGGTCCAGCTCCAGGATCCAACCGGCGACGTTGTCGAGGAAGTACCGATCATGGGTGACCGCGATGACAGTGCCCTCGTAGCGACGAAGATGCTGCTCAAGCCAGCCCACAGACTCGGCGTCGAGGTGATTGGTCGGCTCGTCAAGCAACAGGATGTCGGGCTTGCTCAGAAGCAACCGGCAAAGCGCCACGCGTCGCTTCTCGCCGCCAGACAGCACCGCGACCGGCGTCTCGGGCGGGGCACAACGCAGCGCGTCCATCGCCATCTCAAGCCGGGAATCCAGGTCCCAAGCGTCGGCGTGGTCGATCTTGTCCTGCACCTCGGCCTGCCTGTCCAGCAGCGCAGTCATCTCGTCGTCGTCCATCGGCTCGGCGAACTTGTTGCTGATGTCTTCAAACTCTGCCAGCAGATCCACCAGCTCCTGCACGCCTTCTTTGACGACCTCGAGCACCGTCTTGTCACAGTCCACCAGCGGCTCCTGCTCCAGCAGCCCGACCCGGAATCCAGGCGCGATCGTCGTCTCGCCCGTAAAATCCGTGTCGTGACCGGCGAGGATGCGCAGCAAGGAGGACTTGCCGGAGCCGTTCAGGCCCAGCACGCCAATCTTGGCCCCGTAGAAATAGGACAGATAGATGTTCTGTAGCACCGGCGTCCTGCCGTAGTGCTTACTGACGCCGATCATCGAATAGATGACCTTGTTCACTTCCGTCGACATGCAACCTCGCCGGACCCATGGGCCCAAAGCTGTGTGGACGCGCAAGGTAGTCGGCGCGGGATCGGGCCGCAACCTCGCGCTCACCTGATCTATGCAGCTGTTGGCGAGACGACCGTTTGCGATCCGAACTGACCGGTCCATACTTCGGCGGCCTCGCTGACACCACGGAGACAACCTCATGACGGATCATCGCTTCAAATTCGCGCGCATCGGCGGCGTCGACCAAGTCGTATTGCGCCACGGGCGGGACCTGCTCGCGCTCAAGACGCTCGACCAGAAGCTGTGGGTGGCGCTGACTTGCCCGACGCAGGGCCTAGAGCTCGACGAGCGCACCTTGTCGCTCATCGACGACGACAATGACGGCCGCATTCACGCTGGCGAGCTGCTCTCAGCCATCGCGTGGATCGACGCCCGAGTCCGCGACATGGACATTCTGATGGCGGGCGACGATGCCCTGCCCCTGTCGGCCCTGCGCGACGATGATGGCGGCGCCCTCCTCAAGGCGACCGCGCGGACCATGCTGGTGAGCCTCGACAAGTCCGACGACAAAGCGCTGACCGTGACTGACGCCATCGCCGCGGTCGAAAAGTTCTCTGCGAGAGCGCTGAACGGTGATGGCATCGTGCATCCCGACAGTCTAGTGGACGAGGCGTTGAGCCAGCTCGCCAGCGACATCGTGGCTTGCACCGAGGCACCAACCGACCGCAGCGGCGCGCTGGGCGTGTCCGCAGACTCCCTCGCGGCCTTTCAGGCCGAACTGGCCGCCCACGCCGCCTGGCTAGACGCTGGAGATGAGTCGACCCGGCCGCTAGGCGACGACACCGCCGCAGCCCACACCGCGCTTGAAGGGGTGCGCGGCAAGGTAGACGACTTCTTCAGCCGGTGTCGCATCGCCGCATACGACCCACGCGCGCTCGACGCAGTGAACCGCGACGGCGCAGAGTACGCCACGCTCGCTGCGGGGTTGCTCGGCGCCGACACACCAGAGCTCGCTCATTTCCCAATCGCCCACATCGGCGCGACCGCGACGTTGCCGCTCGGCGCTGGAATCAACCCGGCCTGGAGCGCGGCCGTCCACACGTTTGCCAGCGCGACCGTGGCGCCCATGCTCGGCGAGCAGACCGAGCTCACCGAAGCCCAGTGGCGCGACATCTGCGGGCGATTCGCTGCCCGAGACACTTGGCTCGGCGAGAAGGCCGGCGAGACGGTGGAGGCCCTTGGCGAAGCCCGTGTACGCACGCTCCTGGCAGTAGACGCGCTCAACGGGTTGACCGAAGCCATCGCAGCCGACGCAGCGTTGGCCGACCAAGCCGCCGCGGTCGATGACGTCGAGAAATTGGTTCGACTCAATCGCGACTTGGTGACGTTGGCGAACAACTTCGTCGCCTTCCGCGACTTCTACGATCGCAGTCGCAAGGCCGTCTTTCAGGCCGGAACGCTCTACTTCGACCAGCGCGCATGCGAGCTTGTGCTGCCGGTGCTGGACGCTGGTCGGCATGCGAAGATGGCGAGCAAGAGCAACGGGTTCCTCGCCTATTGCGACTGCGTGAACGCAAAGGGGGAGAAACGCATCATCGTCGCGGTCGTGACAGGCGGCGACGTCGACAACATCTTCGAAGGGCGAAACGGCCTGTTCTACGACCGGAAAAACGCGCCCTGGGCAGCGACGGTGACCAAGATCATCGCCAGCCCAATCAGCATCCGCCAGGCGTTCTGGTCACCCTACAAGCGTGCGTTGCGGTTCATCGAAGAGCAGGTCGAGAAGCGCGTCGCAGACGCCGACAACAAAGCCGCCGCGGACCAAGCCGCGAGCATGGCGCCAGCCAAAGATGCCGCGGCGAAGGGGGGGGCACCGGCGCCTCCCAAGACCAAAATCGACGTTGGCATGGTCGCCGCGATCGGCGTCGCGATCGGTGGCCTAGTAGCGGCCGTCGCAGCGATCTCCAACTCCCTGTTCGGCCTCGGTATGTGGATGCCCCTCGGCATCCTCGCAATTATTCTGGCCATCTCGCTGCCATCCATGGCGATCGCGTGGCTCAAGCTGCGCAGGCGCAATCTCGGCCCGTTGCTGGATGCGAACGGGTGGGCGGTGAACGCCATGGCCAAAGTGAACGTGCCGCTCGGCGAATCGCTGACGCCGGTGGCGAAGTTGCCCAAGGACGCCGAGCGGGAGCTGACCGATCCCTACGCCGAGAAGCGCTCGCCGTGGTGGCTGTACCTGCTGATCGCGCTGTTGCTTGTGGCCGGCGGGCTGTGGGTGACTCGCAACCTCGACAGCCTGCTGCCGGTCTCGGTTCGGGCGCAGACGGTACTGGGTGGCGACAACGCCGCACCCAAGCCAGCGGCGACGCCGAAGCCGGCGGCAGCGCCGACGAAGTAGCTTACCCTGCAGGACCAGCAAGGTCAGCGAGAGGGCCACTGGGCCCTCTCGTTGGCCGGCCCGGCCGCGTAACCAAGCAGACAAGCCGGCCTTGGTCATCGTTTCGTCCACCACGAAAAAATCAGCGACCGAACAGCAGC
>CALENB010000559.1 GCA_937910235.1 uncultured Myxococcales bacterium
CCGGACGCCGCTCCACCCGCGCCGCCAGCGCCGGATGCAGCACCGCCTGCTCCCGACGCAGCCCCGGCGCCGCCGACGACAGGTCCGCCTCGTCCTGGTGGCGGCACCTCGGGCGAGAAGAAGCCCGACCCGGCCCCTGCGCCAGCGCCGCCGGACGGCGGCGCACCCCTACCGCCGCCTCCGGGCGGTGACGAAGCCCCCCCGCCTCCGCCACCCGGCAAGGCTTGAGCTAGAAGGAGCCCACCATGACCCTGCCACGCCCGCTCGTAGCGTTCTTTCTCGGCCTCGCCGCTTTGGTCATGGTGATGTCCTTCACGCCCACGGAAGCCCATGCCAAGAAGGCGAGCGCTCGTGGTAAGAACCGGATCAAAGTCGACCAGTACGCCAGTGGCAGCTCCGGCGGCGCAACCGACCTTGGCGTCGCAGAGATCGAGGGTCGGATCTTCAAGCCCGCGGTCTTCTTCGTGTTGGCGCGGTCCGACTTCCAGTACCAGGCCATTAAGTTCCGCAATTCGTTCGTCGAGCGCATCGTGAAGAGCGCGGTCCGGCGGCCATTCTAGGTCGCTGCGGTGCTGGGTCGTCGCGGCGCTGGGTCGCCGCGGTGCTGGGTCGTCGCGAAATGGCGGCGACCTGTGGCCTAGGCGCCAAATCGACGCTTCAGCGCTCGGTCGACCAGCGCCGGCACTAGACCGCTCACGTCGCCTCCCAAGCTCGCCACCTCGCGCACCAACTTCGACGAGACGTGGAAGTTGTCGCGTTCCGTCATCAGAAAGACCGTCTCTAGCTCTGGCAGCAGTCGCTTGTTCATCGTGGCGAGCTGGAACTCGTATTCGAAGTCCGTCACCCCGCGCAGGCCGCGCAGCACGACCGGCGCGCCGGCGCTCTCAGCGGCCTTGACCATGAGCCCGGTGAACACCACGACCTCGACCTCCGGCTGGTCCTGGAAGACCTCCCGGATCATCGCCTGTCGCTCCTCCAGCGAGAACAACGCCGATTTGTCGGCGTTCTGAGCGAGGGCGATGATGACGCGATCGAAGATCTTCAGCCCGCGCTGCACGATATTGACGTGGCCGTTCGTGATGGGATCGAACGACCCCGGATAGAACGCGACGCGTGTGTCGTTGCTCATGATCGTACTTCCTGGTGTGCGTGACGGGTTGTCAGGTCGGCGCGGGGCTCTCGGCTGTGCATGCTGCCGGCTCGGCGGTGTCGGCTGAATGGTGTCGTGGCCCTAGTCTCGGCGTTCCCATTCATCAGGGAAATCACCAGCCTCCCACAGATCCTCAAGCACGCTGGTTGGATCGGCGAGCTCATCGATCTCGTCCACAATAAACGCGTCGCCGTGGTCGTCTTCCAGCAGGTCAGGATCGATCTTGCCGCGCGCTTCCGTACGGATTCGGTCCTGCTCTTTTCGATACTTGCGCCGCTCCTTGGTGATGTCGGCTTTGTTCATCTTGGTGAAGACTTTACCTTGGGTCCGCGTCGTCTCGAACGTGATCCACTGCAGAAAATGGATCGGATGGAAGTGGTACAGCACCCCGTCCCAAGTGTCGCCAAACTGCAGATCGATGTGTTTGGCGACCTCTTCCGTCAACCAGACGAACGGCGTGAAACGCTGAATTTCCCGGGCGAATAGCGTCTTCAACAGATTGTTTTGGCTGTCCTGGAGCAGCTCCCGTTCGATGGCCTTGCCGACATCCTTGCCCTCCTGCGCCCCCGCTAGCACGCGATACCAGTCGACCTGGTCGCTCCACTCGCTCACGTGCCGCGTGATGCCCTTGCGCAGACGTCGCTTCAGTCGGTCCGCCTCTGGTCCGCCGTCCTCGTAGAACTCCCTGATCGTCGCCGCTTCGACACGTCGGTCCTCCGACAAAAAGTCGCCGCGTAGGACACGACTACGTTCGTCATCGTCTTGCAGCACGACGGCCCACACGTCGTCCGTGTCGATTTGCAGCGTCGGATTCGGGTCGGGGTCGTATTCAAGCCAGTGCGCGCCGTGCTGACCCACGAGGTCAACAGCGTCCCGCCAGCGGCCATCGGCGAAGATCTCGACGTGCACCGTACCTTCGCAGGATTCACCGCCGACACCGAGCAGCGGGCCGGCGTGGCCGAGGACCTTTCCGGCCTTGACGAGGATGGCTTCGGCGCCAGACCGCTCGAATAATGCGACATTCGCGCCACGCAACGCTGTGACGCCGTTGCCAACGGAGTTCGTCACGCGCGTCACATCGGCGTCGGCACACCCGACTGCGTCCTCGTCGGTCACCGGGCCGTCGATCTCACCGTCCTCGTCGTCGGCGTCTTCGTCGGTGTCGTCGCTGTCGTCATCGCGGCTGTCTTTGGCGACCTTCTTCTTCGCCTTCTTGTCCTTCTTCTTCTTGTCCTTCTTGCCCTTCTTGCCCTTCTTGCCCTTCTTGCCCTTCTTCTTCTTGCGGCCCTTGCCGTCGTCGTCCTCGTCTTCTTCTTCGGGGATCTCCTCTTCGCCCTTGTCGACCTTCGTCAACGTCGCGAACCACTCTGGCATCTGCGCCAAGTTGCCAGGGAGCACCTTCTTCTTCACTGACTCCGGGTCCATCGCGAAGCGCTGCAAGTGCATGTAGAGGGAGTAGAAGACGAACGTTCGCTCCTTGTCCTCGCGCGGATCAAAGTCGATCTCGTGCCTCAGGAGCACGAAGTTGTTGGAGCCCCCGCTGGGTACCGGGCCGTTGCGCGCGGCCACGACCGTGCCATCGAGCATCGCGCGCACGTCCGCGCCAGACCGGATCGGGAGGTGGATACCGCCGTGCCACGTCCCGTTCAGGCCGACCGGGAAGTAGCCGCCGGAGTCGTTGCCGACCTCGTTTCGCTTGAAGTACTGCGCCGCGAGGGTTTGAATCTCGCGCTTGTTGCGCCAGTTCGCGCGCGCTTGCTTGCGCGTCCACGTGACAGGAAAGGCGTTGCTGCGGCCTGTGAGTCCGCTGATGAGACGGCGCCAATCGAAGGCTGGACCCGGATCAGCCTTCTCTGGATTGACGTGCCAGTGACCGTATATGCCCACCTTCTCGGCGCGATTGCCACCATCCACATCCGGGATGAAGTGCGGCACAACCTCGCCGTCACTCGTCACCGGCACGGCGAGGTCGATCTTCGGGTACTGCTCCTTTAGCGTGCTGAGCAGGGCGATCAACGCCTCGTACTGTTCGTCGGTGTAGCCGTAGCTCATCCACGGATGGCCCTGAATCTCCATCTGCTCGATCGGCCGCTCCCCCTGACCCTTCGGCGGATTGGAGGACTTCAAGTGATTGAAGAGCATGCAGTTCATGTCGATGCCGATCGAACGATTGTTCCATGCGCCGGCATGCATCGTCAGGCTCGCGGTGTCGGCCCACTGGTAGATCGTGCCATCCCAATCGATGCCGAAGTGAGACGACAGCCCTCGGCTCAACAGCACGCGGTAGCAGACAGCCGAGGACTGCGTGATATCCGCGTGGATGATCACCATGTCGACGACTTCACGCACCGGCCCTGCGTCGCGCGTCCGAACGATGCCCTTGTCGGTCTTGATCTTGCGAGGTCGTGTCAGCTCACGGCCGCTTTCGGTGTTGAACTTGCTCTCGAAACCGCTGCCGCCTTCCTGATAGTTCACGACCTTCACGTCAGGGATGAACACCTTCTCACCTGAGACGATAATGCTGCCGCCCTTGCCGACGTGCGTGCTGTTGCCGCTCATGTCTGCTCTCCACGTCGGAAGATCCGGCCTATCAGACGGAAGAAGAACCGCGCGATGAAGAAGAGGATGAGCAGGGTGATGAGCGCGGCGATCACCAACAGCGCGACCCCGACGTAGACGTAGACCTGGTAGCCCATGGCGTCTTGCGCAGACACCGCGAGGTCCGTCACTCCGTCCACGATCGTCGCCTTGAGACCTTTGATCTCGGCGACCTGTACCTTCATCACCTTTGAGGTCTCGCTGATGTGCTTGCCCTTCTCCGTGACGCCGCGGACCTTGATGCGCAGACCAAGCTTGCCGTCGATCTCGTCCGGCTGCGGGTGGGTGAAGTCGATGACCACTTGGCCGAGCAGCTCGTTGCCTAGATCGCCGATTTTCTGGGCGAGCAGCGCCTCGTTCCGCGCTGTGCGGTACGTGCCTCCCGTTCGCTCCGACAACAAGCGCAGACGCTGCAGCTCGTCGCGTCGTGCCAAGCTGCCGATACCGAGGCTGAAGATCTTGATGTCCGCCGCCCGTGCCACTCCGAGCCACTTCACCGCTTTGGCGTGGAACATCGACTGCTCCAGCGTGATCCGGCGATCCAAGGCCTTCTTCAGGCAGGTTGTGTGATCCGCGCCGTTCGCGTCGCGGCATGGCGCCGGCGGTCGGCGTTTGCACAGCTCGATGTCGTCGAGGTAGCCATCGTGGCCATCCGAGATCAGCACCAGGGCCTTCTGTTCGCCAGGGCGTCCATCCTGCAGCAAGATCCGTAGACCTTCGTCCATCGCCGACGTACGAAAGTCGAGCCGATCGCCCGCTTCTTCGTGTGCTTCGCGCTCTTGCATCGTGCGCTTGAGGTTCTTGGCCATCAGCGAGCCGTCACCAAACCCCTCAAGTCGATCGGTTGGAATGTCGCAGTAGCGGGTCGGGTCGTAGAAAGGTTTGCCGAGGTTGAACAGGCGCGGGAACTTGCCACGGAACGAGGTCATGGCCCGATCGCCGATGATATCGGCCAGCGCACCGGCGTCGGCCTGCAGTCCACAGAGATCGGTGCCCGGCTTGAACTCCTTGCCCTTCGGGCCAAGCGTGATCGCCTCCCCGCTGATCGCTGCCGCCCGAGCCTGCGCACACTTGGTGCGAATCGTCAGGCTCTCGATGTCTTGGAGCTCACTGCTGTAAGACGCTAATGAGACGGCGCTGCGGATTCGGTCGCTGTACCACAGCACATTGACCCGATCGGTCTTGCCAAACTGCTTGAGCAACAACGCCACCGCCTCCCGCAGCTGTGGGCCGAGGCTGCCGCGCTTCAGCGCCGGATGCTCGTGTCCCGCGACCACGATGACCGCCGCCGTACCGACCCCGGCCTTGCTCGCCGCCCAGAGCTTGCCTTCCCGGGCCTGTGGCGCTTCGATGTCTTCGTTCTTGAGCAGCTTGCCCAGTTTGAAGGCGGCCAGCGGCGGTCCCGCTGTCGTCGTGCCGCTGCGCACCTCGAGGCTGCGAATCGCGTCCAGCTTGATGGGCCGCGTGCCCCGGCCAAGAATCGTCGCCAGGACCCGCACCTTTGGCCAAGCGCTCGTGTCGACCTGGTTGATCCTGACCTGCGGCAGGCGAACGTTGGCCGGCCCCACGCTTTTGGCGTGCGCGGGAGTGGGGGCGAACGCAGCGGCTAGGCCGCAAGATAGGGCGACCAGCGCGACGCGTCGATAGGAGCCCCCGCGCTGTTGGCGTGCGCGCGTCCTCATGCGCCGAACCGAAGCGCGGACACCGTGAGCGTGCCAACGCGCTGTTGGTCTTGCCAGCGGCCATCGGTCGTCATGGCCACGAGCTCAACGTCGTAATTGCCCGCAATCAGCTGGTCGTACGGATAGGGGAGCTCGACGCGGCGCTCTTCGCCCGGCGCTAGCGTGCACACAGGCGCGACATGCACTGCGGCGCCGTGGCGCATGACGATGGTGACGTGGCAGGCGCCGCGCGCGTCGTCCCGCAAGCCGACGAGCAGCGGCAGGCCAGGAAAGAGCGGGGCGTTGTCGTCCCACGTCAGCATCGGGTGGGGCTGTGCGCTGGCGAGCCCGCCGATCGCGCCAGCAACCGCGCCCCCGGCCACCAGTTGCAGGAATGTGCGCCGTTCCATGGTCATGACGCGAGGCTAGCGGTCAGCACCTCGTTCGACAAGGCACGGCGCAGCATTGAGGCCGCGTCAGTCGCCGTGCAAGTAGCCCTGGGGCGGCCCAGCGAGGCGGCGACTGTCGACGTCCATCTGCACGCCCTCACCGACCTCTGCGATACCGATGGGCACCGCTGCGCATACGCCGGCAAGCGCCGCGGCCACGTCTTGCTCCCACGGCGCGGTGACTAAGAGCGCGTAGTCGTCGCCCCCAGTAGCGCAGCCATCACGCCAATCCCAGCCCAGCTCGCGGCAGAGCGTCTCCCGCTCAGGGCTCATCCAGCTTGGTCGCGGTAGTTGGATGCGCAGCGCGCAGCGGCTCTCTCCGGCCAAGCGCGCGGCATCGAGCCACAGCCCGTCTGAGACGTCGATCGCCCCGATTGGGCCGGGCAGCTCAGCGAGTCGGAGCCCCGCCGCGATGAGAGGCTGCGGTCGCAGATGAGCCTCGATGCAGGCTCGCAGCTGCCGGTCATCGCGGCCGTGCAGCAGGGCGTGGAGCCCCAGCCCGGCGCGTCCGACGTCGCCAACGAGCCACACACGATGGCCAGGTCGGGTGCAGCTGCGTGTGAGCAGGTGACCTCGCTGCTCGCCTACGGCCGTGACGGTCCACCGCTGTGGGCCTGCGCCGATGCCGATGTCGCCGCCGATGACCGTCACGTTGAGCGGGTCACACAACCGCGCTAGCCCAACGGCGGCCTCCAATACGTCGTCGACGTCGTCGTCGGCCCCGAGTTCGAGCGCGACCAGGAGAAAGCGCGGCACGGCGCCCATCGCAGCCAGATCGGAGAGGTTCACCGCGGCAGCGCGATGTCCGACCGCGTCCGGCGGCGTCTGGT
This sequence comes from uncultured Myxococcales bacterium, assembly GCA_937910235.1. GTDB lineage: Bacteria > Myxococcota_A > UBA9042 > UBA9042 > UBA9042 > UBA9042. The sequence continues at coordinate 6,689 of CALENB010000559.1, forward strand.
CTGGCAGCCAGTCTTGGCCGGCGACGATGCTGTCGACGGTGAGCACGGTGTTGCCGGACAAAGCGATCACCGCGGCGTCGTCGCCTGGTCCAACGGGTAGATTGGCGCGCGGTGGTCGTCGCCAGATCTCAAGCAACTCGGCCAACAGGGCGCGCTCGCCTACGCGCGAAGCCCGCCTCATGAGGCACGTCCTTTCGGCATCGGGCTCACGTCGGCACGACCGGCCTCGTCGGCTGCCTCAGCGGGGGGGGAATCGTCACCCTCGCGTCCAGCCACACGGACGCGCTCACCCGCACGGTCGTGACGATCGGCGGCGGCGACGGCGTCGAGCTGGGTCTCATACCGGGCTCGTCTCGCAAACCGCGCCATTCCGAGCTGGCTCTCGAGGCTTCGCAGCGCCGCACCGTCCGCCTCGCTGATGGCGTCCGGCACATCGACCATGATCACGTAGCGCAGGTCGCCGCGGTGCTGATCCCTGCGCAGCAACCCCTGCTGCGGCACGCGCAGCTCGCGACCGCTCCAGCTGCCGGCTGGCACGCGCAGGCGCTGCAGGCCGGCCAGCGTCGGCACGTCGCGGGTGCAGCCGCACGTCGCTTCACTCCACGACAACGGCAACTGGCAGATCAGATCGTCGCCTCGAGGCTCGAGCAGCGGGTGCTTTGCGATGTGGGTGGCCACGATCACATCGCCCGGTATCCCGCCACGCGGCGCCATCTCGCCGGCGCCGCGGACACGCAGCGTCGCCGCAGCGCCAAGCCGAGCTGGCACATTGAACGCCACCTCCCTTCGGTCCTGCACGCGCCCCGATCCGTCGCAGGTGTCGCACGGGGCGAGCAGCACCTCGCCGCGCCCGCCGCAGAAGCCACAGACCTGTCGCTGGCGTCGCACACCCACCTTGAGGTGGCCTTCACCCATACACACATGGCAGCCCGGGTTGCGGTCCGGCTGCACGGTTCCGACACCGTCGCAGGTGGCACAGGTTGTCTCGTAGTCGACCATGACATGCCACGAGCCGCCCAACGCTGCGACAGCGAGCGGCACTTCACAGGTCACCCTCAAGTCTCTGCCCCTGGGCCGCCCCGGCAGGGCTTTGGGGCGTCGTCGCAGTCGCCCAACGATCCCGTCGATTCGGTCCAGCGCTCGCTCCGCGCGCGGATCGTCGACCATGCGCAGGGGATCCATCAGCACGAGCTTGCGGTCATAGATTTCGCGCAGACTCGCGTCGCTGAGCTCGCTGTAGGCCGCAGCAATGCGCTGAAAGCGCTCTGTCGCCAGCCGGGAACCGCCGCGCAGGTCTGGGTGATAGACGCGCGACAGCCGATGGTAGGCTTCCTTGAGTCGTCGTGCGTCAGCCCCCACCGGGACTCCGAGCACGCGGTAGTGGTCGGGCTGGTACAAGGCCATGATGAATCGCATTGCCGATGCCGGCACCAGCGGTTGAAGAGTCAGCGGGTCGGTGGTGACTCAGTCTGGTTTGGTCCGCTTCCCGCCCGTCGTCAGCGAGCTTGGCGCTCGACGCGACACGCGCCGCCCGACGGGCAGTCAGCGTCGGCGCTGCTTTTCTCCACGGGAGCGCTTTGTTTGTCTCCGGGCGGGCGGCAAGCCTAGCCGAAGTCCTTGTACATGACTTCCGTGATGCGGAACGACGATCGTTCCAACTGCTTGAGCGCCTCTCGCAGCGTCTCAATATCCCCAGCCGTAGTCGTGCGTCGGGCGAGATCGAGGTCATCCCGAATCTGCACGAGCTCACCTTCGGTTAGGTAGTGCGACAGCTCGTTGAGCGAGCGTTCCGTCGTGTAGATCAAGCCGCTCAGACGCTTCACCAACTCGGCACGCTCCATCGCCTCACGGTCGGCCTCTTCGTACTGCTCTGCGTCCGTCAGAATCCGCTCGATCGCCGCCTCGCTCAACCCTGTCGTCGCCCGCACCCGCACGATGTGTTCGCGACCTGTGCCCAGATCCTTGGCCTGTACCGACAGGATACCGTTGGCGTCGATGTTGAACGTCACCTCGACCTTCGGCACGCCGCGCAACGCCGGCGGAATCCCGACCAGCTCGAACCGCGCCAAGCTTGTGTTGTCCGCGGCGATTGGACGTTCGCCCTGCAGTACATGGATGTTGACGAGCGGCTGGTAGTCCTCCGCGGTCGTGAAGACCTCCGTGATACTCGCTGGAACCGTGGTATTGCGCGGGATCAGGCGTGTGAACACGCCGCCAGCGGTCTCAATACCGAGTGACAGCGGGGTAACGTCGAGCAGCACCACGTCGCCCACGTCACCCGACAGGATGGCTCCCTGGTACGCCGCGCCAACTGCCACAGCCTCGTCAGGATTCACGGTTCGGTTGGGCTGTCGGCCAAAAAGCTCGGACACGGCGCGTTGCACCATGGGGATCTTGGTCATGCCGCCGACCAAGATCACGTCGCCGATGTCGGCGGTCGTGAGCCCCGCGTCCTTCAACGCGTGCTCGCAGTGGCGCAGTGTCTGATCGACGAGATCGGCGCAGAGCGCCTCCAGGTCGGGGCGTGTCATCGTGCGCTGCAGGTGCCTCGGCCCGCTGTCGTCGGACGTCAAGAACGGCAGGGAAATCTCGGTCTCTTCCAGCGTGGAGAGTTCGATCTTCGCGCGCTCCGCCGCGTCCTTTAGGCGCTGCATCGCGACAGCGTCGGTACGGAGATCGATCCCAGTCTCTTCCTCGAAGTGCTCAACGAGGTCGACCACCACGCGCGCGTCGACATCCTCGCCACCCAAGAATGTGTCGCCGTGGGTAGCTCGCACCTGAAAGACACCTTCGGAGATCTCCAGGATCGAGATATCGAACGTGCCTCCGCCAAGGTCGTAGACCGCGATCGTGCCGCGCGATTCAGCCGTGATCCCGTAAGCCAACGCCGCGGCGGTGGGCTCGTTGATGACACGCAAGACGTTGAAACCGGCGATGCGGCCGGCGTCCCGTGTGGCTTGGCGCTGGGCGTCGTCGAAATAGGCCGGAACGGTGATCACGGCATCAGAGACCTTCTCTTCAAGGTATTCTTCCGCGGATCGCTTCAAGTCCTGGAGAATGAACGCAGCCACCTCCTGCGGCGTGTAGGACTTCGTCCCGACGCGCACGCTGGCGTCGCCGTTCTCGCCCTGCACGACGTCGAAAGGCGCCGTCTCTTTGACGCGCTGCATCTCCTCCGACTTGAACTTGCGTCCCATCATGCGCTTGGTGGCGTACACGGTCCGCTTAGGGTTCGTGATCGACTGCCGCTTCGCGATACCGCCGACGAGGCGCTGACCATCTTGGGTGAAGGCGACCACGGACGCAGTCGTGCGCGAGCCCTCGGAGTTCGGGATCACGATGGGTGAGTCACCCTCGTACACGACGACGCACGAGTTCGTCGTGCCCAGGTCGATGCCAATTACTTTGTCCATCCTGCTTTCCACCTTTCGTCGTTGAGAGCCCGCGCTAGGGTCACAGGAGCCGGGCATTTGATCAAGCTCAGGCTCAGCGCGCAGTCACCTTCACTCAGGTGTCGCGCAGCGCCTCGGGCTCGTCATCGTCGCCCGTGCCATCAGACGTGTAGCGGTACTGATACCGGCGACCAGCGCCGCGATAGCCGCGGCCGTAGTAGTACCCGTACCCGGTACCGCTCTGCGTCGTTCGCGAGAGCACGATGCCGAGCAACGTCGCGTTCACGTCGCGGAGCGCGCGGACTGTCGATGTCAAAGCGGTCATGCGGGTCGTCTTCGCGTGCGCGACCAGCACGACGCCGTCGGTCAGGCGCGACAACACCAGCGCGTCACTGACGATCTCCACGGGTGGTGAGTCGAAGATCACGACCTCAAAGCGTGTCTTGAGCTCGTCCACCAACGACTGAAATCGCTCGTTGTGCAAGATCCGAGAGGAATCAGGCGGCAAAGGCCCGCTCGCGAGCAGATGCAGACCCGGCACCTGCGTCGGCTGGGTCAAGGTGCCCAGGTCCGCGTTCGGGTTGAGGATGTAGCTTGTGACGCCGCTGTCGGCGCTCAGCCCGAAAACCTTGTGTAACCGGGGTTTTCGCAGGTCGGTGTCGACGATAACGCAAGATCCGCTCGAGTTGGCGAGGGCGATGGCGATGGTCGTCGATGTCGACGTCTTGCCCTCTCGCGGGTGGGCGCTCGTGACCACCATGGAGCGCAGCGGATTGCCGGTGCGCATAAACAGCAGGTTTGTTCGAATGGAACGCGACGCCTCGGCCACGCGGGAGTTCGGTCGATAGTGGGCGTACAGGTCGACGCTCTCGACCGGGATATCTTCCGGGTCGTCCTCCTCGTCGAGCTGATAGGTCGGGATGGCGCCGAGGTAGGCGATGCCCAGCCGCTTCTCGATCTGCAGGCGGTCTTTCACCGTGTTGTCGAGCAGCTCAGCTGAGAGCGCCGCTCCGAGTCCGACCAGCACGGCCAGGACGAAGCCAAGGATGTAGTTCAGCCGCTTCTTTGGCCGAATGGGCTCGCGCGGCAAGATGGCTTCGTCAAGGATGCTCACGTTGTTGACCTCGACCTGACCGGTGAGGTCCGTCTCGGCGAGGCGTTTGGCGACCATCGTGTAAAATCCGCGATCCTCGTCTCGCTTGGCGGTCAGCTGCTCGAACTTGAGCAGCGCGTTCCGAAGCGCCTCGTCTTCGTGGTACGCCGCCTTCAGCTTCGACCGGTAGACTTTCTCCGCCTCTGCGGCGCCGCGTAGCTCCTGTTTCGCGCCCATCAGCGCGCCTTGTAGGTGTTTGCGTCCGATCTTGCGCAGATGCACCAGCTGGCTCTCGATCATCTTCACCTTTGGGTGTTTGTCGAGGTAGACAGACTCCAACTCGCGCTTCTTGATCGACAGCTCCAGGAATCGTTGCTTCAGCGTCTGAGTGAGCGGGTCGCTGACCAGAGACTTGGCCCCGACCGAGAAGATGTCCCCGCCATGTTGATGTCGCGCCACGGAACGAACGCGCTGTTGCATCAACAGCCGGTCGCTCTCTGCTTTGCGCAGACTCGCCGACAGCGCGAGGATGTCTTCCTTCACCGCCGCGCGATGATTCGACGACAGATCGTGCTGCGTCTCAAAGACCAGCAACGCGTTCTCCGACGTCTTCTTCTTCGCCCCCATGTCTTTCACGATCGTTTTGAGCTCTTTGTACGCTTCCCGCGTGGCGCGTCGCTTGGTGTTCAGGTTGCGGTCGCGGTAAGCCCGGAGCACCCAGTTGACGAGCTGCTGCGCGAACGCCGGATCCGAGTCCTCGATCGAGACACGCGCGATCATTGACGACTCGGCGAGATCGACAGAGATCCGGCCCGCTAGCGCACCCACGGCGTCCGCGTTGAGCATGATGTCGCGCTTCTGCTCGTCGGACAGCTCGAGGCCTGGTCGATCGAGATGGAACATGTGCGGGTCGCTGGCCAAACCGTGGCGGTTGATGACGAGCTCGGCCAACTCGCGCGATCTCAAGATCTGGCGCTGGGCCTCATAGTACTGCTTGCTCCCCCAGAAGCCCTGCGCGCCGAGGTTCACGACCTCGCTGACGCCTTTCAGCACCTCGGGCGCGCGTTGCTCAATCACCAACGATCCTGTCGCCTTGTAGATGCGCTGCTGATGTTTCGTGACGACGTATGTCGCGGCTAGGACGGCCACAAAGGCGACCGCGAACCACCAGAACCGCTTGGCAAGCAACTCACGACCGCGCGCGAGTAGCTCACTCGGGTTCAGCTGCGGTTCGGCCGTAGGGTCTGACTTGGGATCTTGCATGAGGTGCTTAGTGTCGGTGCGCCGCGCGCAGGATCGAAAAAATCGGTCTTTTGGTTGGAATCAGTCTGAATTACAGCACGCGCTGAGGCACATAGATCAGGTCCCCTGGGCGAATGACGAAATTCGCCGCCAGACCTTGCATGATCTTCTCGACCGGCACGGGTATGCGATGGGTGCCGCGCGTCACGATCACGTAGTTCTTCTCCGCGAGCGGACCAAATCCACCGGCCATCGTGATGGCCTCGATCACCGTCATGTTGTCGACGTAACGGAACCGGCCAGATTTCTTCACTTGCCCGAGAACAAAAACCTTCTTCGAGTTGAAATTCAACACGGAGACGATGACGTGTGGGTCGCGAAGATACCCGTTCAGCAGCTTTTGCCGCACTAGGCGGCTGACCTGAGTCGCCGTCAGCCCTTCGAGGGTGATGAGGCCAATCAGCGGGAAGTTGATCTGGCCAACCGGTGACAGCTCATAGTCGCCTTTCAAATCTTTGTGCAGGTAGACACGCACGCTGATGACATCACCCGGACCGAGCGTGCTCGCCTGCATCGCGCCGCGGACGTCTCGCGCAATATCCCGGTAGTTCCCGTTGGCAGTCGTAGAGCACGCGCTCATCGCGATCGCGGCCACTAGCACGAGTCTCAGGCTGGCTGACAACGAACCCATGGTCATCCCGAGACGCTGAAGCGTGTGAAAGGTGACGCAGGAGGTGCCTGCTAGCCGAGGCGCGCGCAGGTGGTCGACTTCACCACGTCCTGTCGGAGTCGCTTGCCACCACAGAGACTGGTCGGCCAGGGCTCGAGGTCGGGGTCCAGATTCGGGTGGGCGTAGCGGATTGAGGCTGCGCGAGAGACCAAGCCTGCGGAGTGGTTCTGGCACTGCAGCGACTCAGTACCGCAGCGAAATGCCGGCGAAAATCTCGTGAGCGATGTAGGCGCCAACATCGAGGACCGAATCGTCCACGCTCGACTGAATGCGGAAGTTCGTGATCACGCCTCGCATCGTGTAGCCAACCTGCACGCCGATGAGTCGTGACACTTCGATGGACGAGCGAATGCCTGCGTCCAGCATGTAGTCCTTGCGATTGGCCTGCGTCACCTTGGTGTTCGCGGGGATGTCGCGGAACTCACCGTAGATGCCGTACGTGAAGTTGAACCACGCCGTCACCTCCATCAGATTGCCGAAGCGCTGCTGCAGCGACAGTGAGCCGCGGTTCGCGTCGACGAAGTTGCCGTAGTAGGACTGCTGAAAATCACGCGAGTAACCGACCGCGAGGAACGTCGTGGCCGATGGCGCATAGCCGAGCGAGACGTTGCCGAGCGCGCTGTTGAACGAGGCGCCAGAGTCATGCATCGAGTTGCCCCAGCCTGCGGTCAGGCGGAACGTGACACGCGACGTCAACGCGCCGGCCAGACCACCCTGCACGCGCCAAGGCGACGAGTTCGAGGTGAATTGCGACACCGTCCCGAAGCTGCGGAAATCCCAGCCAGCGTCGAGAATGGCCGCCGTGCGTGGCAGGAAGCGCCAGCTACCGGTCAGGCGCGAGCGGACCGTCGACGTGTCGCCGAAAGCGAAGTCTTCGAACTCATCCTTCACGTACGCACCCATCAACGAGATCTCAAGCGGGCGGCGCTCCGGCGTCTCACCGGGGTGGAACGAGACGCGCGCGCCAACCTGGTTGTTGATCCGATTGAGTGTCGCGGTCGTCTCCCAGTTGTTGGGACGCAGCGCGCGGCTGAAATTGTTGAACACGGTCAGCGAGATGGCGCGACGCGCAGCGAAGTCCACGCCCAAGTCGGCGTTGCCACCGAAGTTGGTCAGATTATTGATGCTCTCGTTGTCTGCGACGTAGAGTCGGATGTCGCCAGCGGCGGCGAACTTGAACTGAACTTCGGTTTCTTTGCCGTTGTTGAGCGACAGCCGCGGCGTGATGCGAACCGAGGTCGCCGTCAACGGCTTGTTGTTCTCGTCCTCGTTGCCGTTGAACACGTTGGTGTCGTAGTGACCGTCGAGCGACACGCTCGGCAGGAGCGTGAAGTCCCCGCTGCGCAGTCCGCGATTCTTGGAGATGGAGCCCATGTCCACCCCTACACCAGCAGACGGGCGCGGGGCTCCGGCCGATGAGCCGGAAGATTGTGCGGAGGACGTCACGGGGACGCCAACAAGGCAGCAGAGGACAAATGCCCCGAGTGCGGCGCGCAGGCCGCTCACCTTGGTCTTTCTGAAGTCATGCACGGTAACTTACCTTTGACAAACGTCGTCTGCTAGCTCAGGACCCGCTGTCGGACTCGCTGAAGAAGGGGCTCGCGGAGGAGACATACCCGGCGTCCGTGGACAGGGTCGTCGTTCCTTCCGTCGCGTCCGTGTTGGGGACGTCCTTTGAGATGTTCTTCTCGATGATCGGGCGCCCGTCAATCGTGCCGCCGGTCGCGCCGCCGCAGCCTTTGAGCTCGCCGTGGTAGGTCTCAGCCTTGCTGAGAAACACGGAGATCTTAACGTACTCGTCCTTCACCCCGCTGCCGCTCTTTCGTGCCGACGCGGACTGCAACTCTAGCAAGGACTGCTGCGCCAACTTCACGACCGACTCAAGCATCTTCAGCGGCTCGCTGATGCAGTTCATCTTGGTCGCGTCCTGCGCCTTCATCGCTTCCGCGTAGTCCTTGTTCGCATCCTTGAGGCGGCTCTCCATCGTGTTGACGGCGGCCTTGCCCTGCTCCTCCATCTGGGTGATTTCCGCATCACTGATGGTGGCGTTGGTCTGCGCGCCAACGACGGCTGCCAGCGCAAGGCTGCAGGCTCCGATGGCTATGGCGATTAGTTGGCGTCGCATCTTGTTCTGTCTCCGTCTCGGCCGCTCAGGTGTCTCTGCTGTCTTAACCGCTTAATTCCGACCTTCTGAGTCGATTCGTCAAGGTGCCGGCATCTGAGCCGCGCCGGTATGCCAGATGACTGGCCTCATCGCAAGAGTCCGGCAAAGTCTAGGAACCGTATCGGGGTTGTCAACCAAACTCACGCCCTTTGCAATGGCACCGTCGCGTGATTTTGGCGCCGTCGCATCCCCGATGATGCGACCTCAATTGTTCCGTAGCCAAGGTCGACGTCGAGGATCAACCTTCGTCGAAAAAAAATCGACTGCGGTCCCACAACCCCAGCGCTGGCGGACGCGCGCCACTGCCGCGGAGACGCGCGACCTCCTTGTTCTCGGCGTACACCACCACGTCACCCCCGTCGATCTGGACCAAGTCGCCGGCGTCGATCGCGGCGAGGACCGAGCCGCCAAAGAGCCGTTGGATGCGACTGACGACGGGGTCCGGAAAGATGTGAAGGTGTGCGTGTCGGTATCGAATCCCGGGACCCGGACCCGGCGTGTGCGCCTCGTCCGCGGGTTCACCGTCGAAGACCAAAAAGAAGGGTATGCGCCAAAACAGCACCGGCGCGCCCAGATCTGCGCGCGCCTTGGCGGCCGACGCTGGTGCGCTCCGTTCCAGCGCGACGAGCGTGCGCTCAGCAAACGCCGCCGCCGCCGCACAGGTCGGACCACACGGATAGAACGCCAGCAGATCGAGGTCGGAGAGGGGATCGAGGCCTGCCAAGCCAGGGCGAGCCATGGTCGCGCGAAGGAGCGCGTAGACGGCGTCGTCGTTGACCGTGTCTTGCTCGTGGCGGCTCCGCTCGAAGACGTCTGCGAACCATCTGGCGCAGCAGGGCGGAAATCCCAGCAGATCACCGGCCTCGACGATCGCGTCCGGCCTGCTGCGCTCCAACGCCCGCAGGCGTTCCCCAGCGTCATCGCGGCTGGCGTATAGAAACGTCATCGGTATCTCGCCTAGCAGCCCGGTTTTTCGGCTGCGCAGCATCAGGTAGTCCTTGTAGTAAGGCGCTCCGACGTTGAGCGTGTAGCGGGCGGCGTGGCGGCGGACGAACAGCTGAGCGCTGGGTAGCGGCAGGTCTTCGAACTTGACCACCGCCTTGAGATTGGCCGCCAGCATGGCCAACTCGGCGGGTTTGAAGCCGCGGTAGCTCAGTCGTGTGACGCAGCGCCCGGGCCCAGCCAGACCGGCCGCTCTGGGCAGCGTGACGCCGAGCGCGCGCTCAAGAGCGGCGATCGCGGCGTCCTGATCGCCGGCGCGGGCGGCGTGGCGCAGCTCGTCATAGATCCCCTGTAGCGTATACTGCTCCATCGCCGCGTTCTCCTGTCGGACCTTTGGGACGTCGCGGCCGGCGGGGTTGGCGGGTCGCATGGGCAGCATGGCAGACTTCGAGGGACCCAGCGCGGCGGACGCCGCCATGAGGAGCCATCATGGCAGATGAGCGACGAGCAGTTGGCAAGTGGCCGGACGTGCACCGCCTCTTTCGAGAGGCTTCACCCATGACGTGTAGTCACTGGAACCCGGATACCGGGGAGATGTTCCGGGTGAAGTCGAGCAAGCGCCAGCGCCTGTTGGTGGAGGCCTTCGAAGACCGCCTGTTCAACGAGGAGGGGTGGCACGAGGTGCCGTTCCTCGAGAGCGACGACGAGTTTGCGCTGATGGGTGACTTCGCCAAGGAGCTCGGCCGCGGCAAAGGTCGAACGGAGCTGCTCGCCGCGCTGGCGGGCGACAAGCCGTTTCGGCGCTTTCGGGAGGTGTTGCAGCGTCGACCCGGGATGGAGCGCCGCTGGCGGACGGTGGCCAACGAAGAGGCCTCCGTGCGCCTCGCGATATTCTGTTTGGGGCAGGCGTTGCGCTTCGATCATGACGAGTACCGAACCGCGGTGGATTTTGTGCGCGCCGAGTGGGAGAGCGCGGAGCGGGCCGAGGGGCTGATCGTCACATCCGGCCTCAGCCTCTCCAAGCGGATCAGATGATTTCGTGGCGGCCGTGGCTTCTTTTTTCGGTTGGCGTTGTGCTCGGGCTACCGCTCGTGTGCGGTGGTTGCGGCGCTGAAGCAGAACCGGCGCCGTGGTTGCGCGCGGTTCATGTGGTTGGCGACGTCAGGCTCGGCACGCCCGTGATCGTCGTCGGTGATGGGTTGCGGGGGCTGCAGCTGCGTCTCGAGGGCCCGGCCGGCGCGGTCACGGTGGCGCTCAGCAGCCGCCCCGATCCCGGGATGCTGCCGGACGTCGTGGCCGCGATCACGGCGTCTTGGACCCATGGTCACGTCACTTCGGCGCCCGCTGCCCTCCCCACTGGCGCGGCCTTGACTCGCGCCTGCCTAGTGCACCCGATCGCGCTCGACGCCGATCGTCGCTGCGTGCCGATCGCGACGGTGTCCTGGCGCAGCGGCCCGCTCACGGACGGTCCGCCGCGCCTTGTCGGCGCCTCCACGGTGATCCTGACGCACGGTCGACTCGCCGGACTCGCTGGCGCCACGATCCCGCTGCCGGGGGAGGGAACAGCGACGCTTGAGGTCGAGGTGCGCCGCGCCAGCCACACCTCCACCGTGCGGCGTTCGGGCGTGCTGCCATGGCCGGTGTCGGGCGATAGAGGCGGGCGAGTGCTCGTCACGCCCGCCTTGCTCGGCACCCAGTTGGGCGCCGCAGACGTGCGGCTTCGTTTGCAGCGCGCCGTCCAAGCCGGCGCCGATAGCACGGCGTGGTCCGCGTGGCAGCCGGTGCACATCGTCCTGCCCCCGCTCGCTGCGCAGACAGGCAGCGATGTCACGCTGGAACGTGGTCAGCCCGTGCCCGGGACGCAGTCGTCGGCCTCGTGGCCGGTGGTCTGGCGGGGCGGACCGCGCCTGGTCGTCGATGGTCTTGGCCTCGGCGTCGTCGGTCAATGGCGTGACGGCCAAGGCGCGGTCGCTGCCGAGTGGGTCGCAGGTGCTGACACCGAGCGGACGCTGCCGGTTCGCGGCACGCGCGGCGCCGTCGCGGTCTTGGCCTCTACGGCTTGGTTTGTCGGAGGCTGGGACGCTCACGTCAGCCGCTCCCTTGTCGGCGAGATGCGATGGGTGCTGGTCGCGCCCGGCGACGCCGTGGTTCACGGTCCGCCCGTCGCGCTGCACGCGCGGCTGCGACACACCGTGCAGCGGGTGGCGGTACGGGTGTCGGCCTCGACGCGCGCGGGTCTTGCGCGATACGGCCTCGCCAATCTCAACGACACGCTGGTCGAACGGGTTCGGGCGTTGGTGCAAGGCCACTTTCTGCCGTGGTCCGTCGACGTGCGGGTTCTGGCTGAGACGCAACCGTTCATCGACGGATCGGAGCGGGTGACCATCGCGCTGCTCGACCGCGATCCGAACGGCATCGGCCTCCTCGGCAATGACCCCAGCGTTGGCAAAGACAGCGGCAACCATCGCTTGGACGAGCGCCTCGACGGCACGGTAGATTTCGGCGGTCACGCCGTCGGCCAGCCCGCCTACGGGGGCGTGTTCCTCTCGGGCTTTCTGCTGCTGTCGCCCACGTTGAATCCTGGGGGCTTGCTTGTCGATCCCGCTTTCGACCTGATTTTCTCGCCTTTTTCACCTTCGCTCGGCGGCGCGCCTGCCACTGACGCCGCCGGGACCGCGGCCGCCGCGGCGCTCGAAGCCCTGGCGCAGCTCGTCGCCGGCACGGTCAGCCACGAGCTCGGCCACACCCTCGGGCTCGCCGCTGCAGACGGGTACCATCACAGCCACGACAACCCCGGTTGGCGCATGGACGCGGGCACGGCGCGACCCTTCTCGGAGCGCGCCAACCTCCCCGGCTCGGGCGGTGAGATCTGGGGGCCAGTCGACTCTGCCTACCTGCACACGATCCTGCCCCGCGACGCCGACTGACCGGACCGCTTGCCGTTGGCCCTGCCCCCGCACACACTGCGCCAATGATCGGCTCGTCTTCATTCGGAACCACCCGTCACCCCGTGCACCGGGCTGTCTCGATCGCGCGCAACGCGGCTATGGGCGTCGTCGTGGCGTCGGCGATGGTGGCCTGCACCCGCGCGGCACCGCGGCAGCCGCTCCCGCCGATGAAGCCGCAGCCAGTCGCGTCGATGCAAGCGCTCGCCAGAGCGCCGATTCCGTTGCCTGCGAGCGGGACCGTGCAGATCGACGGGCGCGCTCACGGGCCAACATTTACCGTTGAGGTCGCGACAACCGAGCGCGAGCGCAATCAGGGGCTCATGTATCGCTTGGTCTTGGGCACCGGCAAAGGCATGGTGTTCTTCATGCCACGGGACTACGACTGGGCGTTCTATATGCGCAATACTCGAATACCATTGGACATCATCTTCATAGATGCGACTTGGCGTGTCGTCGGCGTCGCCGCAAACGTGCCGCCCATGACCGAGACGCTCCGCAGCGTCGGCGCACCCTCGCGGTACGTGCTGGAGTTGGACGCCCATGAGGCGAAGCGGCACGGCATCCAAGCTGGTACGACGCTGCGATTCCAACCGATGTCGAGGGCACCGTGAGCGCCGCCCTCGTCGCGATCCTGCAGCAGGACGCAGAGCTCATCGCGGATCTGGCGCGTTTGAGACGCGGCGAGCGGGCCGATCGGCTCGCTGCGCGGCTCCTGCTAGCCCGGGTTTATGCGGTGCTGGAGCCGCCGGAGGCCGCACAGCCCACCAGCGCCGATGGCCCCGATCCGGTCGCGCTCGCGGCGATCGCCCTCGAGGCGGCCGCGCTTCGCCGCCGTCTGGCCGGGCCCGGCTGGCAGATCTTGCGACCTATCGGCGAGGTCTGGATCAGGGAGCCGTACCCGGAGTTCTTCATGCAGCCGAGCGGCGCCACCGCGGCCCAGCGACTCGCGGCCCAGCGGGAGGCGCAGTTCAGCTTGAAGCTCGCGCTGAACGATCAACGCGTCGGGTGGATGGAGAAGCGGTGCACAGCCACACAACCTGGGCTGCTGCGGCCTGTACGGACGCCAAAGACCGGAGAAGGCAACCGCCTCGGTGCAAGCGAGCTTGAGCTCTTGCGCAAGCGCGGTCGGTCGAAGTTCTCGTAGCGGCGCGCCGCGCAAGCCCCGGCCTCGTGTCGCCCCGGCGCCGCGTCGCCCGGCTGGGCGACCGGCCTGCCGGATCTAACATTGCGTCAGGAGTCGCCGCGCGGGTATACCCACCGGCGATGACGAGCATCCCTGCCGCCGAACGCGACCCTGCTTCCGTCATTCACCTCAGGAGGCCCACGCCAATGACCACGTCGCACAACGCCCCGCGCCTTCCGCGCAGCCCCAACGTCTCGCTCGCCAGCTGGCTGTGGCTCCCGCTCTCCCTCAGCTTGCTGCTGACCGCTTGCGGAACCGAGGATGAGACGAAGCCGGACGCGGGTACCAGCGCGGACAGCGCGGGGACGGACGCGACGGCGGATGTGGGCGCGGATACCGGAGGCGCCGACGCGAGCGCGGACGTGACCGCCGACGGCGGTGTCGCCGATGCCGGCGGCTGCGGCGCCCTGCCTTCGTGCCTCAACAGCAAGGGTCAAGAAGACCTCGGGCTCTGCCCCACGCCCGCCAGCAACTACGCCTGCGTCGCCGGCTGCTGTGCGGCCAAAGTGCTCTGCAAGTCCAACGCCGACTGCACAGACAAGCTGGGCTCCTCCGTCTGCCCCGACAAGCGCTTCACCTGCGGCTGCGACCTGGGTCAGGGCGTGTGCATTCAGACCGTCTGCGGCGTCGACTCCGACTGCGCGACCGGTTCATTCTGCCTCGGCGGCGGCTGCAGCGCTTCACCGAAGGCCGCCGACTTGACGGCACACTTGCTGCGTCCGTTCTGGGTCGCTCGCCCGGGCGACAACGGCGCCGCCGGGACCCTCCTCGGTGTTCAGGCCCGGAGCGCTGCGGGGATCGTGGCGCCCGACGCGACGTTCACGTGGAAATTGGACGGCGATGGCTTCACGATCAAGGACGGCGAGCTCACCGCGACCGCCGCTGCCGGAAAGGCGACCGTCGTGGCGACCGTGGTTGGTGGCAAAGCCTCCGCGAAGGCCCAGTTGTGGAACCTCGGCCCGGTCGCCACCGGCGATGCGCTGCGCGTGGTGGTGATCGACGAGCGGGGCGCCACGCCGGTGTCTGGCAAAGTGGTCGTGGTCGGTCTCGCCGACCAAGCCACGCCGGACCAAGCTCAGGAGGCGCCCCTCAAGGACGGCGTGGTGAGCTTTAAGGCCGTGAAATGGCCCGTTGATGTGCACGTCATCGGCGACACGCATGACGCCGTCTCGGTCCTGCGCTTCACCGCGACAGGCGCCACTGGCGACCTGGTGATCGCGACGCGGCTCCAACACTTCGCGGACTTGGCGTTCGACGGCGACGGCAAGACCATCGAAAAAGACACCGAGCTGATTCATGGCGACGTCCTGTCGGGCAAGATCGCCTACAGCGGCCAGGGCGAGGCTGCGCTTGGCATCACGTCGGTCGGCGTGGGCAGCGATCTGCTGCTCTTCAACCTCGACGCGATCATCGGACCGAGCGTGAAGCGCCCGTTCGATGACAAAGCGCCGTCCATGGTCAACCCAACTCCAGGGCTGCCGCAGGACATCCCCGGTGGCGTGAGCTTTCTCCTCGGCGCGCCGGTGGTGAGCTCGTACCTGATCGCTGCCCCGCCCGGCAAGCACGTCATCTGGTCGCTCTCCGGACGTCTCGGTCTCAACGAGCTGCTGAGCCAGGTCAGCGCGATCGTCTCTGCCGTGGAGGGTGGTCTCGACGTTGGCAAGGTCGTCGGTGTGCTGCTGCCGTACCTGTCGGGTTTCTACTCGCAGGTCGTGATGGACGTGCCGTTCGCCGACAAGAACGCCGTGGGCGCCACGGTATCGGAGAAAGATCTCGCGCCTGACGTCCCGCTGGGCCTCTTCGCGACCATGACGCCACCGAAGCTGCCGCAGGTGAAGGAGGGCGAATGGTCGGATCTGATGCTGGTGCTCGCCGGCGCGATGCTGCCGAGTGGCGAGTTGGTGCCGCTGGGTTTGTCGGCCGGCAGCGACACCGCTGAGAAGACCGAGAAAGCCGACGGCGTGGTCGACGGTGACCCTGAAACCCCCGGCAATCAGGACGTAGAGCTCACCTACGCGCCGCTGCATGGTGGCCTGCGCGTCGGCAAGAACAACCACATCTTGGTGACCGCGGCGATCACGGTCGCGGGTGGCGGCAAGAAGGAAGGCGGCTCCATCATCTTTGGCGAGGTCGGGCCGTTGGCGACCACCCAGACGCCGGGCGAGTTCCTACCCTACCCAAAGACCTCGACCTACGATCTCAAGACGCGCGCGTTGACCGTGAGCGAGGTGCCTGGCGCCCAGTTCTACCGCACTGTGCTGACCGGCCCGAAGGGTGTCCGCTGGCAGGTGCTCATGGCCAAGGGCATGGCGACCAAGACGGTGACGCTGCCCGATCTCATGACGTGGGGCGCGAAAGCGGACCTCGGCAAGGCACCCAAACGGGTGTTTGTCGGCGCCTTCGAGCTGCGCACGGCGCGGACGTTTGTCGAGCTCTTCAAGCCCGATGGGTTGATCGATCTGGTCCGTCAGGTGAAGCGCACGTCCTTCATGGATGTGCACTGATCGGATCGTGGCCCCGGCCAGCTAGATCAGATCGTCGCCGGCTGCTTGCCGTTGAAACCGTCCGTCGCGGAGCACAAATCGATTGCGCGCGTCAGGCGCGCCTTGTCCGCCCGGATGCATGGGATCGTCCGGTAGCGCGATCACGTCGCCGGCTGCGGTGCCCGTCGCGTAGAACGGCAGGATGCAGGGCCCGCTGCCTTGCGCCTCCAACGTCGCGAAGACTTGCCCTGCAGCCCCAGGCAGCGTCGCGATGCGGTGCAGGGTGTGGAGCGTCGGCGGCGGGAGGTACACCTCACCACCTTGCTGGTGCGCCTGCACAGCCGCTGCGGCCGTCGCCCATCGCTCCGCCGTCGTCTCGTGGCCATCCATCGCCGCACGTTGACCGACGGGCTGCAGCGCGACGAAGAACCGTGTGTCAAAGCGACGCGGCTCCGCTACTGGCGTGACCCACCACGCGAACGGGGCGACGAGATCAAGCGCAGGTCGCAGCCCGTGGGATCGCCAGAGATCGTGTACGGCCGCCGCGGCGATTCGATGCCCGTCGCGCAGCGAGTCCAGCTCTGCGTTGATGTGCGTGACCGCGTCGGCGCTGGGGAGCTGGCCATGTCGATCCCGCGCGAGGATGACGTGCGCCTCCTCGTGCAGCTCTCGCACCGCTGCGACAAAGCTGGCGTGCGCCGTGCGTGCGCAGTCCACCTCAAGCGCCGCGGCACATTCGGCAGGTGAGCGGCCGCAACTCACGGCGTCCGCGTCCTGGTCGTCGACTTTTCCACCCGGAAAAACAGTCGCGCCGCCCATGAACCCGCTGTTGCCGTGACGCCGAACCAGGAACACCTCCGGCGACCCGGGCGCCGGCCGCAGCAGGATGACCGTCGCCGCAGGGGTGACACGCATGGCTCGCTCCTCGATCGCGGCGCTCGCCTCGGCGCCGCTGTCGCTACTTGCAGTTCTTGAACGCAACGGTGTCGACCATGCGCGCCACGTACTTCGGCAGCACCAGCGCAAAAAGCGCCTCGGGTGTGACCTCACACAGGGTCGCGGCCGCATAGGGCGCTGGCGCCATGCCGTTGCCCCAGGTCCCCTCCAGCCAGCACTGCTGACCGCCTGTGAGCCCAGCGCACGTCGCGTTGCTGAGCGGCGTCTGGCACGGCGCCATGTCATTGAGGCCAAAGTAGGGGCACGCCTTCGATTGCGCCACGGCTGACATCGCTACCCGGCTTGACCACGGCGTCGCCTGGCGATGATCGTGCCGGAATTGCAGGCGTTGATAGCGCACAGGCAACGCCTTTAGCGCCGTGGCTGGCTCGCGCAGGGACCACCAATCGTCGGTACAGTCTTTGCCGGTCTTGGTGATGGGCCAGGCCGCCGGTGCGCATGTCACGCTGGTCGGCACCTCGCCGCGACCTGCGGGAAACACCTCAGCCATGCTCGTGTCCTTGTCGATGTGACAAGCCGTGTCCGATGCACCTGGGCCATGGTCTGGACCGATGCCTTTGTCCGTGTCCTCGGGCGACGCGCTGGCTGAGCAGCGATCCACTGGGCCTTCGACGTCGATCAGGAACAGCACCTCCTTGAGCGAGTTGGGCCCGAAAAGCTTGAGCGCCGCGGCCACCGGCACCAAGCCGAAGCCCAGTGAGATGTAGCCAGCTTTGGTTGCGTCAACGTAGTTACGCGTGAGCACGACGCGCATGACCTCTTTGACGGCGGTGACGTGGTAGGTGCCGCCATAGTCTTGCGTTCCCTTCGACGCGAGCCCGCCGGGGCCCGTGCCCGGAAGGTTGAAGATCGCGACCACAACCTTGGCGTTACCGGCCAGGAGCGCGGCGGGGCCGGCGTAGTTTGGCCAAGGGCTCGTGTCCCGGTCCGGCACGATCACCACCAGCGGGCACGGTGCCGCGGCGGTGCAGCTCGCCGGCCGAATCACCGCGCCGCGCACGTCGAACCCGTCGCCAAGCACGGACACGGGCACTAGGAGGTCCGAGGAGGCTGTGGCCTCCGCAGGCTCGCTGATGGTGACCTTGCTGCAGGTCGGGCCGACGGGGCCGCTCGTGGCGTCCTCCGCGGCGACCTTCAGATCGCCGCTACAGGCGGCGATCAGGCAGAGCAGTCCGACCGGCGCGGAGAGAACAGCTGGGCGTCGACGCATGGGGGCCTCCAAGTGGAGCGAGATGGTACGCGCTGCCGTCTTGGCATCAAAGCGCGTGGCAGCCGGCCTGTGGGCGGTCGCGCCCATCGTCATTCCTATCGACATCTTGGCGATGACCGTGGCCGCGTTGCAGCTGGTGGAAGCCTTGCCGCGGCCGGTGGTCCAGATCGCCGACGATCGCTGGCGATCCGGGATCCGCTGAGATCGCAAGTAAATCGATAACTGATTATAAAAACACGATAAAAATTCAGTTTACGTGGGCATCTGCCGGCCTCCACGTCGATCGATTGGGCATCCAACCGTCGCGCTCGCCGTCAGCCGTCGCTGGGCGGGATCTGTGCGTGGACCTTGAGGAATTCGCCAATACGCGCATTCAAACGCCACGCTAGGGGCGGAAACCATCGTGTTTCCGGGGGAATCGCCATTGACACCCCCCATGGCGGCTCCATACTCGCAAAGTGGGAAGAAGTGGTCAGAAGTGGTCAGAAGTAGGAACCTCGTACCCATTCGAGGGCGTTCTGAGCCGGTCGACCAATCCTTAACCCGTTCGCACGGTTTGATCGCATCGGTCGCGCTGTCTGGTAGTCGCACTGTCTCGTAGGAGCCCCCAAGTGGCGTTGATGTTCCTCGGCACTCACGTGAAACGCACGGACGCAAAGTCCCGTGTCAGCGTGCCAGCGGCGTTTCGACGCCAGCTGGAGAGTGGCGGCGATCCTCGCTTGGTCTTGGTGCGCTCCCTCACTGAGCCCTGCATCACCGCCTACCCGATGGCGAAGTGGGAAGAACGTGTCGCGCTGGTCGCGGCGTTGCCACAGAGTCACCAAGCGGTGGCGCTCGTCAAAAAGCTTCAGTTCGCCTGCGCCGCCGAGGTGGTCGCTGACGGACACGGTCGGATTCTGCTGCCGCAGGGTTTGCGCGAGTTCGCTGGGATTGAGCCGAACGCGGAGGTCGCCGCGGTCGGACAGGGCGGCACCTTCGATCTGTATGAGGTCGCGCGCTGGCACGTCGAAGACGCGCGCACTGAATCGCTCCTCGCGGAGACGTTGCCCTCTCTCGCCGATGTGGGGCTGTAGTGAGCGATTTCCCCGAATTCTCGCACCTGACGGTGCTTCAGCAGCCGGTGGTCGATGCCCTCCAAGGTGTCCCCGCCGGCTGGGTGGTCGACTGCACGTTGGGCGGCGGCGGGCACACGGAGGCCATGCTGCAGCAGCTGCCGCAGGTGCGCGTGCTCGGCCTCGACCGCGATGAGGAGGCCCTCGCGGCGGCGCGGCTTCGTCTCGCTGCGTTCGGCGACCGGTTTGCCGCCGTGCATGCGCCGTTCAGTGAGCTCGCGACGGTTTGCGCGGAGCGTGGTTTGTCTGAGTTGTCCGGTGTGGTCGCCGACCTCGGCGTCTCGTCTCACCAAGTGGACACCGCCGCCCGTGGCTTCTCCTTTCGGCATGATGGCCCGTTGGACATGCGCATGGACGTCTCACGCGGCCTGCCCCTCCAGGCCCGGCTGGCTGGTGTCTCGAAGCAAGAGCTCGCCGACGTGCTCTACTATTACGGCGATATTCGGGCCTCGCGGCGCGTCGCCGATACGATCCTCGACGCTTGGCAGGACGGCGTGCAGTCCACTGCCGAGCTCGCCGCGCGGGTCACGGCGGTGTTGCCCCACGGCGGCAAGACGCACCCGGCGACGCTGGTTTTTCAGGCCCTACGCATGTGGGTCAACGACGAGCTGGGTGAGCTGGAGACGCTGCTCGCGACCGCACCCGACCTGTTGGCACCCGGAGGGGTCCTGGCCGTGATCTCGTTCCACAGCGGCGAGGATCGCGCGGTCAAACAGGTGTTCCGCGATCGGGCTCCGCGCAAGGATTCGGCTTTCGTCCGCCCATCTCGCAAGCCCCAGGCACCGAGCGACGCAGAGACGCGCGCCAACCCGCGGGCGCGCAGCGCAAAGCTGCGTGTCCTGCGACGCCCAGGCGCGGACGACGTCGTCGTCTCCAAGTTCGACCGCCGCGCTGAGAAGGCCGCTCAACGCGGTCGTGGAGGACGCCAGCCATGAACCCGCACGCGACCCCACGAGATCAGCTACGCGCCGACGCCATGATGCGGTCGGCCATCGCGCGCGCTGACGCGTCCGAGCGCTTCTTCTGGTGGCGCGTGGCGGCCTTGCTGGTCGTGAGCACCTGCGTGGCGTGGCTTGGTATCTCGCATGTTGAGCATCGCTCGGCGGGCGTCCGCACGGCCCACCAGCTCGCTTTGGTCCACGATCAACTGCGCGAGCAGGTCGAGGTCAACCGTCGCCTCGGCGCCCAGCTCACTGGCAAGAAGGACCCGGTCCAGCTCGCACAGGAAGCGCAGCAGAAACTGAAGATGAAGAGCCCAGAGCCCGGCGTTCAGGTGGACGTGCGATGAGCTGTGTCGCGCCGAACCGCACCCGCATGCCGCCAGCGCTGTCGGCCACGATCGTGATGCGCCGCCAGGTTTCCGCGCTCGTCGTGATCGCCGCGCTCATGGCGGGGTGCGGCGCCACGCAGCTGGAGACCAAGAAGCGCCAGGAGAAGGCCGACTTTCACTACAAGCTCGCGGCCGGCTACTTCCACGCCCACAGCGTCGATCTCGCGATCCGGGAGTTGATGCAGTCCTTTCAATTCGACGAGGACTATCCGGAGAGCCGCTACCTGTTTGGGTTCATTCTCTTCGGTCGAAAGCGCCACGAGGAGGCGGTCCTCAACTTCAAGCGGGCGCTCAAGCGCAAACCCAAGTTCTTCGCCGCGCGCAATCACCTCGGCGTGACGTATCTGGAGTTGGAGCGCTGGCAGGACGCCATCGACGTGCTCAAGCCCCTGCTCAAAGAGCCGACCTACACGACGCCGTACCTGCCCTACAACAACATCGGGTGGGCCTACATGAAGATGGGGCAGCTGAACCAGGCCGGCAAACACCTGCGAATGGCGGTCTTTGTGAACCCAAAATTTTGCCAGGGACACCGCAACCTCGGCCTTCTAGCGGAGAAGCGTGGAGACCCTCAGGGCGCGGAGCGACATCTCGAGGACGCGACACGTCGCTGCCCGAAGGTTGCGACGTTTCACTTCTCTCTCGGCGATCTCTACTGCCGCGCTCACAACGACGCCAAGGCAGAGGCCGCCTACAAGCGCTGCAGCGAGCTCGCTGGAAGCACGCTGCTGGGCCGGCGCTGCGCCGCGCGTGTCGATCTGGCTCACAACGGGGGCTGCCAATGAGCCTGTCGCTTCCTCGCCGCCGCATCGCGCTCGTCGACCGTGACGGACCGTCGCCGAGCGCGCGCTACGTACGAACGCGCCGTCGCGCCCTCGTAGTCCTGCTGATCTGCTCCGGTTGGCTACTGGCATGTGTCGCGACGGCGGCCTGGCACGTGGTCCACGTCGATGAAGTCCGTCGCTACGCCGAGCAGAACTCCACCTATCACCGCAAGGTCCGCACCCGCCGAGGCGATGTGCGGGATCGCAACGGCGTCACGCTGGCCGCCGATGTGCGCACCGAACACCTCACGTGTGACCCGCGTTGGGTGCGGCCGACGCATCCAGAGGCGCGAAAGCTCAAGGTGAACGATCCCGAGGTGCGCAAGGTGCGCCACGACGTCGCCGATCTGCTGCACAAGGTCACCGGCGCGAGACGGGCGGACCTGCTCGGACGCCTCAGTCGCAAGGGCGCGTTCGCCTACCTTGTCAAGAACCTGACGATCGAGCAGAGCCGCAAGATCAGGGCCTTGATGTTCGATCAGAAGCTCCCGGGCGTGCAGATCGAGCAGGGCTTCGCGCGGTACTTCCCCAACCACAAACTCGCCGGATCGCTCATCGGTCGGCGCAACTGGTCGGGCAACGTCGAGCGCTCGTTCGATACGCAGCTGCGCGGCCAGATCGTCGAGATTCGCGGCCACAAGAACGGCGCCGCGGAGCGCATCTACTTCGATGGCGCCCCGGATTCCAGCCATTTTGGCGGGCGATCGCTGTCGCTGACGATCGATGAGAAGATCCAGGCCGTCGCGGAGCACCAGCTCGTGGCGGGCGTGCGCGACGGCCACGCGAAGTTCGGTATCGCCATCGTCATGGACGTCGCCACCGGCGAGATCCTCGCCATGGCGCAGACACCGCAGGTCGACCCAAACGAGACCAGGAACGTCGCCGCGGCGGCGATGCGCAATCGCAGCGTCTCAGAGCAGTTCGAGCCCGGCAGCACCCTCAAAGTGCTGACCTACGCCGCCGCGCTCCAGGAGGGCAAGGTCACCCCCGGCGCCCACTTCAGCGCCGCTGGTGGCTTCCGTGTTCCAGGCAAGCTGATCACCGACAGCCACGCCCACGGCGACCTCACGGCGACGGAGTGCATCAAAGTCTCGTCCAACGTGTGTCTCGCAAAAATCGCCTGGCGGCTCGGTCGCACCAAGCTGGAGGCGTATTTGCGGGACTTTGGTCTAGGCCGCCGCACGGACGTCGGGCTGATCGGCGAAATCGCAGGTCAGCTCTCGGACTCGGCTTCGTGGCGCCCGGTGAAGTTTGCCAACATCGCGTTTGGCCAAGGCATCGCGGTCACAGGCCTCCAGATCGTCAACGCGTTCGCTGTAATCGGCAATGGCGGCGTGTTTCGGCGGCCCCGGCTCTTGCGCGATGTGGTCGCCGCTGACGGCACGGTGGTGCAGCCTTTTGAGTTGGAGCGGGGTCGGCGAATCCTGAGTAGCAAGGTGGCGCGTCAGGTGGTGGATGCCATGGCGACCGTCTGCGAGAAGGGCGGTACGGCTCGACGCGCGCGGCTCGACAACTACAAAATGGCCGGAAAAACCGGCACGGCGCAGCAGTACGATCCGAAGGGCGGCTACTCGAAGACCCACTGGGTGGCGAGCTTTATCGGCTTGGTTCCGGCTGAGAAGCCGAGGCTCGCGATCTTTGTGGCGATCGACACGCCGATGAAGCGTCACAAGAAGTACCCCAGCATCATCTTGCGCACAGGCGGCGAGATCGCGGCGCCTGTCGTCCGTGAGATCGCGCGCTTCTCGCTACCCTACCTCGGCGTGCCCTCGAGCCCCGGCGCGCCGTATCTGGCGTACGACGACCCAGTGGTGGCGCGTGAGCGTCACGAGAAGCGTCGTGCCCTCGCGCTGGCCAAGCTGGCGCGCAAAGCCAAGGTCGACGTCGCGGAGGGTGAGGCCGTTGGCGAGCCGCCGCCGCGCCTGACGGTTGTGCGCCCCGGCCGCATGCGGGTGCCAGATCTGCGTGGGCTGCCGCTGCGAAAGGCGATCGACCAGCTGTCCCACGCCGGTCTCGCGGTGGAAGCGAAGGGTTCGGGCGTCGTGCTGTCGCAGCGTCCTGCCGCCGGCGTGATGGTCACCAACGGCGATCGCGTTCGCCTGCGTTTGGCCCGGATCAGCGCCCTGGCAGCGGCCGAGCGCTACGACGAGGGAGGCGCACCATGAGGCTGCACTCCCTCCTTCGCTCCGCCGGGTTGACCGACGCGCCTGACGCCGCGGCCGTGGACATCAGCGCCGTGGACATCAGCGCCGTCGACATCAGCGCCGTGGACATCAGCGCCGTGCACTCCGATTCGCGTCGCGTCACGCCGGGCGCGCTGTTTGTCGCTTGTGACGGGCTGCGCACACGCGGGCTCGACTTCGTGCCGGCGGCGGCGCGGGCCGGCGCGGCGGCCATCGTCATCGCTGCGGACGCCGAGCTCGACCTCACCGGCCTCGACGCCGCCACGATCGAGCGACTCGCCCAGATCCCGATCGTGCGGGTCGACTCGCCGCGTCAGGCGCTCGGGCCGCTCGCAAGCGCCAGCTTTGATCACCCGAGTCATCAGCTCGCGGTCCTCGCCGTCACCGGCACCAACGGCAAGACCACCACCGCCACGCTGATCGCGCAGCTGCTCTGTGCCTGCGGCCAGCGCGCCGCGGCCTTGGGCACGCTCGGCCTGTGGACCGAAGCAGGCGTTGAACCCGGCGGACTCACCACGCCCGACGCGGTCGATCTGCAGGCCCGCCTCGCGACGCTGCGCGACCGGGGGTTCACCGTGGTCGTGCTCGAAGCCAGCTCCCACGCGCTCGACCAAGCGCGTCTGCTAGGCACCCGTCTTCGCGTCGTCGGCTGGACGAATCTCAGCCGCGATCACCTGGATTATCACGGCGACGTCGCCAGCTACACCGCGGCCAAGCTGCGCCTCTTCACAGAGCTGCTGCCACGCGATGGCACGGGGTGGGTCAACAGCGATGACCCCGCCGCGGCGCTCGCGCTGGGGACTCCGGGCGTGCGCGGGTTCAGCTTCGGCGCCCGGCCAGACGCCGACGCGCAAGTCGCCGGTCTGCAGCTCTCGGCGGAGGGCTTGGCGTTGCGGCTGCACCTGCGCGACGACCCGCGGCCGTTGGACCTGCGAGCGCCGCTGCTCGGTCGTCACAACGCGCAGAACTTGGTGCTCGCGGCGCTGATGTGCCGCGATCTAGGGCTCGAAGCGGAGGCGATCGAAGCGGCCGCCCGCACGCTGACGGCGCCACCCGGGCGACTGCAGCCCGTCGCCAACGGCCTCGGCGGTCTCATCTTGGTGGACTACGCCCACACCCCCGACGCGCTGGCCCAGGTGCTCGCGGTCGGTCATGAGCTGCTGGGCGCCGCGGGCCAACTCATGGTCGTGTTCGGCTGCGGCGGTGATCGTGACGCCGGCAAACGTGCGCCCATGGGCCACGCCGCCGGCGCGATCGCTGACGTCAGCGTCGCTACGTCGGATAATCCCCGGACGGAAGACCCCGCCGCGATTCTTCGCCCGGTCACCGCTGGACTGCTCGCCGCAGGCGCGCGTCGGGTCGACCGCTTTGTCCCGTCGTCGACGGCGCAGTACCCCGGCGATCGCATCTTCTGCGTTGAGCCAGATCGCGACGCGGCCATTCGGCGGGCCATCGGCCTAGTCGGCCCGGGCGATGTGCTCATTATCGCGGGCAAGGGCCACGAGACGACACAGACTATCGGCGGTGAGGCGAGGTCTTTCGACGACGTCGCCGTCGCCAAACGCTGGCTGTCGCAACGCAAGACCCGCGCCGCTGCGCCCAAAGCGGCGGCGACGGAGCTCGCGGCCTTCGCTTTCGACGCCAACGACGCGGCGGCCGCGACGGGGGGCACCGCCGTCGTCTCCCAGGCCGCATCTGCGGGCGAATCGCTGACCACCACGCTCAGCACCGACAGCCGTGCCGTGCCGACCGGCGCCCTCTTTGTGCCGCTGATCGGTCCGCAGTTCGATGGTCACGCCTACCTCGCCGCCGCCTTCGCCAGCGGTGCCCATGGCGCCCTGTGCGCCGCCGCTCGCCGGGACGTCGGCTTGGCCGCCCTGGCCGACCACGCCGCCTGGCTGTGCGAGGTGCCCGACACCCTGATCGGTTTGGGCGACCTGGCGCGCGCCCACCGGCGGCGCTTCGGCGGCGCGGTCATCTGCATCACCGGCAGCAACGGCAAAACCAGCACCAAAGAGCTGACCGCGCTCGCGCTAGGCGCCGCCGGTCCGGTGCTGGCCACCTATCGGAATCACAACAATCGCATCGGTGTGCCGCAGACGCTCGCGCGGCTGCGAGCC
This sequence comes from uncultured Myxococcales bacterium, assembly GCA_937910235.1. Taxonomy (GTDB): domain Bacteria; phylum Myxococcota_A; class UBA9042; order UBA9042; family UBA9042; genus UBA9042. Next base: position 32,602 of record CALENB010000559.1, read on the forward strand.
GCCCACCAGTTCGCCGTCGTTGAGTGTGGCATGAGCATCCCCGGCGAGATCGCCGAGCTCGGTCGCATCGCCGAGCCCGACATCGCAGTGCTGACCAACGTCTCCGCTGCCCATCTCGAAGGGTTGGGCAGCGTCGAAGGCGTCGCGGCCGAGAAGACCGACCTGCTGCGTGCGCTCGGTCGTGGCAGAGATCCCGCGTCGGCAGTCGCCATCGTGCCGGCCGACGAACCGCTGATTGAACCCCATCTCGCCGCCCTCACCTGCCGCATCGTGCGTGTCGGCGACCACCCTAGCGCCGACGTGTGTGTGGTGGGCGAGGTCTCCGTCTCGGGCCTGTCGCAGCGCTTCGTGGCCGATGTGTGTGGCCAGCGGGTGAGCGTCGTGCTCCCTGCGATTGGCCTGCATATGGTCCGCAACGCCCTCACCGCCCTCGCCGTCGCCGACGTGCTGGGCGTCAACCTGACGGCCGCGGCGTGGGCTCTCGCGCAGTTCTCTCCCGTCGGCCAGCGCATGCGGCCGCTGCAGCTCGGGGACACGCTGGTGCTGGAGGATTGCTATAACGCCAACCCAGCCTCGGTCGCCGTCGCGCTCAGCACGCTCGTTGGGCTGCCTGGTCCACATGTCGCGGTCCTCGGCGACATGCTGGAGCTTGGCGAACGATCAGCGCGGCTCCACGCGGCGTCTGGCGCTGCCGCTGCGGCCGCCGGGGTGTCGCTCCTCCTCGCGCGCGGCACCTTCGCCGGAGACACCATCCGCGGCGCGCGGCAAGCCGGTTTGACGGCCGCGTACGTCTTCACAACCGACGCTGAGGGCGCCGCCCAGGTGCTGGCCAGCGGCGCCGCGACGGTCCTGGTCAAGGGGTCCCGGGGCGCCCGCATGGAGGGCGTCATCGACGCGCTGCAGGCCGCCGCGTCGCAGCCTGCACAACCGCCTGCGCCGGCCGCCGCGCCCAACGTCTCAACTTCGCAACCCGGCACAGCCGATGACCCGGAGGCCGATCGTGTTCCTGTGGCTCTCTGAAATTCTCCGCGACGACTTCGGTCCCCTGAACGTCTTTCGCTACGTCACGTTCCGCACGATCGGCGCGATGGGCACCGCGTTGTTCATCGCGTTGGCGCTGTATCCGTGGTTCATCCGTCGTCTCCAGGCCCGACAAATCGGGCAGGTCGTGCGTGAAGACGGGCCGGCGAGCCACTTCTCCAAAGCCGGCACCCCGACCATGGGCGGCGTGCTGATCTTGGTCGCGCTCGCCGTCTCCGTCGGGCTGTGGGGCGATGTACGCAGCCCCTTTGTGTGGCTGACGATGATCCCGACGCTCGCGTACGGCCTGCTGGGCTTTGTCGACGACTACTGGAAGATTCGCCACCAGAACTCCAAGGGCGTCACCGGCAAGCAGAAGCTCGCGGTGCAGTTCGCGGTCGCTGGTGGCGTGTGCTGGATGATGTACAGCGGCTTGCTCGGTCCCCAGCTCGCCGACACCCACATGTACATTCCGTTTGTCAGCACCCAGGCCTTCAGTCTGCTGGTCCCGGCGTGGCTCTATGGCATCGGCGCCGCGATCGGCGTGGTGGGTCTCTCCAACGCCGTCAATCTCACCGACGGTCTCGACGGACTGGCCATCGTCCCGGTCATGGTCGCGAGCGCCACCTTCGCCGTGCTCTGCTACCTCAGCGGCGGCAGCATCGGTCTTGAGGTCAACGGCGCCGTGCATCGCTTTGTGATGAGCGATTACCTCATGATCCCGAGCGTCCCTGGCGCCCAAGAGCTGGCCGTTGTCGCCGCCGCGGTCATCGGCGCTGGCGTCGGCTTCCTCTGGTACAACACGTTTCCAGCGCAGGTCTTCATGGGGGACGTCGGCGCGCTCGCCCTCGGCGGCACCCTCGGCATGTTCGCGATCCTCTCCAAGAACGAGCTGCTGACCTTGATCATCGGCGGAATCTTCGTCGTCGAGGCCCTCAGCGTCATCACCCAGACCGCCTCCTTCAAGCTCACCGGCAAGCGGGTGTTCCGCATGGCGCCAATCCACCACCACTTCGAGAAGAAGGGCTGGCCGGAGCCGCGCGTCACCGTTCGGTTCTGGATCATCTCCATCATCCTGGCCTTGGTCGCTCTCGCCAGCCTCAAGTTGAGGTAATCGTGTCCCTCGTCACCCCCGATCACGACAGCCCGCTCAGCGCAGCGCCCACGGAATCAGCCGATCCGTCACGTCCACGCGTGCGGCAGCTGGGCGACGATGACCTGGGCGCCTTCTCCGGCCCCACCCTTGTGTCGCAGCAGGCGCCGGTCATGACGGTCAGCGACGACGACTTGGTACGCCACCCCGTCGGGATGGACTGGTGGCTGCTGAGCACCGTCGCCGCCCTCGCGGTTATGGGGGTCGTGATGGCCTTCTCGGCGTCCTACTACCTAGCGGTGCATCGCTTCAACGACGAACACCTCTTCCTAGTCAGGCACCTGCGCTTCCTCGGTATCGCGACGTTCACGCTGCTGCTCTTCGCCAACGTGCCCTACCAAGTCTGGAAGAAGCTCGCCTACCCCGCCATGTTCTGTGCCCTGTTGGCGCTGATGGCCGTGCCGTTTTTTGGCATAACGCGCAACCGCGCCACCCGTTGGCTCGCGCTCGGCCCCGTCATGTTTCAGCCCGCAGAGCTCGCCAAGGTCGTCTTTGTCGCCTACCTCGCTCGCTCGCTCTCCAAGAAAGCGCAGCGCAACTCCATCCAGACCTTCCACGTCGGCCTCGCCCCGCACTTCCTCGTCTGGGCGGTGTTGGGTCTGCTCTGTATGAAACAGCCCGATCTGGGCACCACGCTGGTGTTGGCGGTGTTGCTCTTCGCGATGACCTTCATGGCCGGGGCTCGCGTCGCGCCCCTGCTGTTCATCGGTCTCACCGGGCTGGGCATCCTCGGCGCATTTCTTGTTCACAACCCCATGCGGAGCCGCAGAATCACCGCGTTCATCGACAACTTCGCCCACCGCGCCGACGTCGGCTATCAGCTCTGGAACTCCAAGCTCGCCGTCGCGATGGGCGGCTTTTTCGGCCGCGGATTGGGCGCCTCGCATCAGAAGCTCGGCTTTGTGCCTGAGGCGCACACGGACTTTGTGCTGGCGATCATCGGTGAAGAGCTGGGGCTCGTCGGCATCATGTTCATCGCGGTGTGTTTCATCTTCCTCGTCTGGCGTGGGCTGCGCATCGCGATGTCGGCGCGTGATGAGTTCGGCCGCCTGTTCGCGCTCGGGCTGACGGTGCTGTTCGGTGTGCAAGCAGCGGTGAACTTCGGCGTCGTGCTGGGGTTGCTGCCCACCAAGGGGCTGACGCTGCCTTTCGTCAGCTATGGCGGCACCTCGCTCATCGTCATGGCGATGGCCGCTGGGATCCTGCTCAACATCGGTCGCGGCGGAAATCCGGACGTTGTGCTGCCGGCGCTGCCGAGCCTGCGTCAGCGACCGTCGGGCAATACACGCGTCAGGACGCCCGCGCACGAGGGCGCACGCTGATGTCGACATCACCCCCACAGGCCCTCGCGGGCGCGCCGTGCGTCGTTATCGCTGGAGGCGGCACCGGCGGCCACGTCAACCCAGCGCTGGCTATCGCCGATGCGTTTGTCGCGGCTCATCCGGGGACGAAGCTGCTCTTCATCGGCACGGCGAAGGGCCTGGAGGCGCGTCTTGTGCCCGCGCGCGGCTACCGGCTTGAGCTGGTCGACGGTTCGCGCCTCGTCGGTGCGGGCTTGATGGGAAAACTGCGCGGCGTCGTCGCGTTGTGGCGCGGCGTGCTGCAGGCGCGCCGATTGCTTCGCGCGGAAGGCGCCCAGCTTGTCATCGGCGTCGGTGGCTACGCGTCCGGCGCGGCGCTGTTGGCCGCGAAGACCCTGCGTGTGCGCACCGCGGTCCACGAGAGCAACGCGGTGCCGGGGATGACCAACAAGGTCCTGGGCCGGTTGGTGGATCGCGTCTATCTCGGCTTTGAGGCCGCAAGTTCGGCGTTTCCGCAGCGAAAAGTGCGCGTCACCGGCAATCCAGTGCGCCGGGAGATCGCCGCCGTTGCGCGTGCCGCGAACGAGGAGGCCCCCGTCGTGCGCCACGTGCTGGTGGTCGGCGGCAGCCAAGGCGCGCTGTTTCTCAACGAGAACGTGCCGGCGCTGCTGGCGACCCTCGCGCCCAAGCTGCTGGAAGCCGGGCTGACGCTGAACGTGCGGCACCAGGTCGGCAAGCTCGACGTGGCCCCAGTTCAGCAGGCCTACGCCGACGCCAAGATTCAAGCAGAGGTGCTGTCCTACGTCGACGACATGGCCGCAGCCCTGGCCTGGGCCGACTTCGGTGTCACGCGGTCCGGCTCCGGGACGGTGTCCGAGCTCGCCGCGGCTGGCCTGCCTGCGTTGTTGGTGCCGTTCCCCTTCGCCGCCGGAGACCACCAAGCCGCGAACGCCGCGGCCTTCTGCGCCTCGAACGGCGGCTTCTGGAGTCGGCAGGCGGACTGGAATGGCGAAAAACTGGCGCAACAGATCGCGGCGGTGTTGACTGATAATACGGCGCTGAAACGAGCCTCAGAAGGGGCTCGAAAAGTCGCACGACCCGACGCAGCCGAAGCCGTTGTCACCGACTGCGACGCGCTCATGGAGGGGACCTGGTGAGCACGCCCACGAACCGTCGCAATAGTCGCAACAGCCGTCGCGCACCCGAGCGATTCGGGCTGGTGGCGTGGTTTACCCGTGTGCGCCGGCGTCTGCTGCGTCGCGGGACGGCGCGGCGAGACCCCACCAACGCCCGCCCCGAGCGTGCGCCTGCCGCGGAGATCGACGACGGCATGGTCATCGCGCCACGGGTGCTGTTCGCGCGAATCGGCGCGACGGTGGCGGCTGGTGTGTGCATCGCGTTGATCCTGGGCGTCGCGCTCTCCATGGACAGCTACTCGTCGCGCACCAAGCAGTTCAAGCTGCGCAACTTCGAGGTCTCAGGGCTCCTGCGTACGGAGGAGTCGGCGCTGCTGACCGCGTCTGGCTTGCGCGTCGGCTCGCCGCTGCTCGACGTCTCCATCCGCAACGTGCGCGTCGCCATCGAAGCGTTGCCCTGGGTGCGCCGCGCCGACGTACGCATCGAGATGCCAGGGACGGTGTTTCTCCATGTTGAAGAGCACGTACCCGCCGCGATGGTGGTGGACGGCCCCGTCGCGCTCGTCGACACCGGCGGCAACCTGATTAAGCGGCTCGACGTTGGCGGCAGCCACGAGCTGCCCGTGATCACGGGCGTCTCCGTCGACGCGTTGCGCTGCAAGGGCGCCGAGACGGGCTCTGCCGCGCGCCAACGCGCTGCGCACTGCGCGCTGGCGCGGCGGACGCTGCTACGGATGCTCAGCGTCGTCGCGCGGTGGCAAGAGACCTCCGTCGCGCAGCGGTTTCCGGTCGGCGAGGTGAACTGGGACGCTGTGCTCGGCGTGACGGTCATGTCTGCGCGCGACGGTGCGGAGGTCCGGATCGGTCACCGCGACGGCGAGGATCTGTCGCGTGTGATCGCCCAACTCGATCGTCTCCTGACCACGCTCGACGGGCGCGGCGAGCGCCTGCGCTACGCGCTCATGGATGACGAAACTAGCCCCGAGCGCGCCATCATCGATGCGGTCGCCGCAGCGAAGTGGGTCGCGGTGCCGACGCTGCATCGTGCCGCAGGTCCAGCGCACGCGCGCTTGCCGACCGCGGCCGTGGCGCCGCGCCC
>CALENB010000560.1 GCA_937910235.1 uncultured Myxococcales bacterium
GCTGCTGTTCGGTCGCTGTTTTTTTCGTGGTGGACGAAACGATGACCAAGGCCCGTTGCATCGTCCCAAATGATCCCGCCGCAATCGCGCCGAGGCCGCTGAGTTCCAGCACCTCACCGATGCAACGCAGCCCTGCAGGACAGCGCAATGACATGACGAACAGCAGCGCCCAGACCAGCCGACTCACCCACTCAACGCCCTCTTTGGTCTGAAAGAACTCCGGAACGCCCTGACCCTGACCTTTGCGACGGCGCCGCTCCCAAGAGCGCATCGTCGTGCGCGGAATACCGACCTCTTTGGCATGGGCGCGCTCGCTCACGCCCGACGCCTGCGCATGGTGGAGATGCCGCAGTTGGCCCGCAGCTTCCCCACGGCAGTGTCGCCGGTAGGTTCTGGATTTTGCTGTTTCCTCTGGATCTGTGCGCGTGTAGGCTGCGGCCATGGTCTGCGTCCTGGGTCGGGGTTTGTGTCGTAACGACAACTTCCCAGGCCAGGCCATACTCAGCAAGATCTCGGTCGACTCATGCCTGCTGATTTTTCATGCGGTGGACGAAATGAGGACCAAGGCCGCCTCAGAGCCCTACCCACGTCCCGTCCACTCCTGTGCGACGGCACTCCGAGGCCCCATGAAAGCCGCTGTCTTTGATCGCTACGGTCCGCCCGATGTCATGCACGTCGCTGAGCTGCCCAAACCTGTGCCCACGGCCAATCAGCTGCTCATTCGGGTGCGCGGCGCGGAGGTGACCAAGGGCGACTGCGAGCTGCGTAGCATGGACTTTCCGGTCCGCTGGTTTCTGCCGCTGATCCGCCTGGTTTGGGGCTGGCGCAAGCCACGCCGCCGGGTTTTAGGCGGCTACTTCTCCGGTACCGTCGCGGCGGTGGGCGCGGAGGTGACGCGACTGAGCGTGGGTGACGACGTCTTTGGCACCTGCGGTACGGCCATGGGCGCCCACGCAGAGTTCATGGTGGTCAGCGCTGACGAGACGGTGGTCCACAAACCGGTGGGATTGAGCTTCGAGGAAGCCGCGGCCGTACCGTTGGGCGCGATGAATTCGCTACATTTTTTGCGACTTGGAAAGCTCCGCGCTGGCGAGCGGCTGCTCATCAATGGCGCCGGCGGCAGTATCGGCAGCTTCGCGGTGCAGCTCGCCAAGTCCCTGGACGCACACGTGACGGTGGTGGACGCCCCCCACAAGGAGGCGCTGTTGCTTGGGCTGGGGGCCGATCGCTTCGTGGACTACACCGCAGTGGACCTGGGCAGCCACGAGGCCCGTTACGACATGGTGTTCGACATGGTGGCCGCCAGCGATTTTGCGGTGATGCGGCGGCTGCTTGTGCCCGATGGTCGCTATTTGACGGGAAATCCAACGCTAAAGCGCATGTGGCAGTGCCTGACGCTGTCTCGCTTTAGTTCGCAGCAGGGCTATTTCGCGTTCGCGCGCGAGACCCGGCAGGAGCTGCTGGATCTCGCCGCAATGGCCGACGCCGGGCAGCTGCGGGTCGTGCTCGACCGCGTATTGCCCCTGGCCCAAGCGGCCGCGGCACACGCCCGCGTCGGGTCGGAGGCGCGAGTTGGGCTGGTGGTGTTGGTGCCGGTCTCGGCCGCGGACAGCGTCGCGACCGGTCACTAGGCCACCACGCGATCCGGTCTGCCAGGCGTCTGGACAACGTCTGAAAAAGCGACGCCCTTTGCGCCGCGAACTGTCCAAATCACATCAGGTCGTCGGTGACGTTCGGAGCGGTTCCATTCGATTCAAGGAGTGGAGTACATGCGAGGTCCCCCCCAGGTTTTTGAGACACCGATCGCCCTTCGCTGCGCGTGCGGGGAGATGCGGGCTGAGGTCGCCGTGCGCCGGCCATCGGACGCCAATCGCAACGTCTGCTGTTGTGCTGGCTGCCAACGCTACGCCCGCGCGCTGGGGCGCGCGGACGAGATCCTCGATGAACACGGGGGCACAGACGTGTTCCAGGTCTCGCCGCGGAGCCTGGTGTTCACCGCCGGCCGGGCGAATTTGGCGTGTATGCAACAGACCCCCAAGGGCGCGCTGCGATGGTACGCTGGCTGCTGCAATACGCCGCTGGCCATCACTTTGCAGTCGCCGCGTGTGCCGTTTATCGGCATCAATCATCGCTGCGTAGTCGCGGAAGATCGGGCCGGTTTCCTGACGACACGCGTCGGCGCCATACGGGCGACCGTCAACGGTAAATTCGATCCGTCGCTGGCCAAAACCTTGAAGGCACGGCCGATCGACCTCTTGCGGATGCTTAGGCACATCGGTTGGTTGATGTTGGTGTGGGCGGTGCGAGGCGACCAGCGCCACTCGCCTTTCTTCGACGCTGCTACCCACAAGCCGGTCTTGGAGCCGCCTGAGCGCGTGGCTTTTGCTCGTGCGGCGGCGGAGCGCCAGTCATCGCGTCTGGCGCTCGGCTGCGGCTAGGCTCAGGCGGCGCGGAACACCCAGAATTCAGGCGAATCGCACGACGCAAGCGCCGCGCTCGGGAGCGGCACATCGGCGGCTTTGCGGCGGCTTGATGTGTCGGGAAACCGGGGTTCTCCTGCCGCGTCTCTGCGAGTCTTCGAGCGAACAGCGGCCAATGGCTTGAGCGCAGCCGGCCGCGGCCAGGCGCGCTCACTCAGCCGAAGCATCGGACCGAAAGACGAGGCGCTGATACGCCAATGAGACCACGAAGAGCGAGGCGGCCAAGCCACCGAGAGACGCGACGCGGTACATGTCTTCAAGATAGCCGAGGTCGAACAGGAAGACCTTGCCTATGGTGATGACAAGCAAGCCAAGCGACACGTGGCGCAGCACGACCAAGCGGCGACGCATGCCGATGGCGAGCAATAGCAGCGCATACACCGCCCAAGCGATCGAATAGCTGAGATCTCGGGCCGGGAGTCGCTCAAACGCGAAGCTGAGCTGTGCGCTGTGGGCGAACCAGTCGAGCGCAGCTAGGTTGATCCAGACGAAGCTGAGGAGGATCGCGAGCGCGCTAAAGAGCGTTGAGAGCTGCGCGCCTACCCCGGCAAGCCACGGCTCCCAGGCCTGGCGCTGTCTTCGCAGTCGGCGGGTTCTCCGCGGTGCTGTCGCGGCACGACCGCGCCAGCGAGCTCGACTCATGGGATTGCGTTGACGAGCTGGTGGCTGAGGAAGACTACAGCCAGGAGGGGGGCGAAGCAGCGCCTCGGTAGGTGGCGCCCGGAGGGTCGGCGCTGAGGGGGAGCTTGTAGACGGTGCCCCCAAACCGCCGCAATTTGGTGAAACCCGCCGTCGTCGCCA